>JAJYYT010000170.1 GCA_021800645.1 Actinomycetes bacterium | reverse complement strand
CACGGCGAGGAGGCACTCGGGGTCGAACGAGGAGACGAGCACCCCGGCGAGGGCGCCGGGCTCGGCACCGGGCTCGGCGAGCTGGCGGGAGACCAGCAGGCGCGCGGCGAGCTCGCGGGCGACGAGCTGGCGCGCGACGAGCACGGCCTCGTCGGGCCCGCCCTTGATCTCCACGTCGACCTGGACGCCTGCGCACGCGGCGAGCGCGTCCTCGAGCAGCGGGACCTCGCGAGGCAGCTTCGCGACCGGCAACCGCCCGACGTCGCCTGCGCCGGGCACCTCCCGGTCGTGGTGGACGACCAGCGCGCCGTCCGCGGTGGCGCGCACGTCCAGCTCCACGCCGTCCGCGCCCGAACGGCGCGCCGCGTCGAAGGCCGCGAGCGTGTTCTCCCGGGGTGCAGGCACGCCGCAGCAACCCCGGTGGGCGAAGATGGCGGTCACAGGACCTCCTTGCAATTCTTGAACGTTTGCTTATAATTCCACGAGATCGCATTCCGTGACGGCCCTGTCGTCTGGCCGCATATGTGAATGGGTTCACAACCGGAGGACCGACGCATGGCGCTGATCTGGAACCGTACGGTGGATTGGGACGCAGGCGACTGGCGCCGCGTCGCCGCGTGCCGGGACACCGAGCCCGATCTCTTCTTCCCTGTGGGCACCACGGGTCCGGCGGTCGAGCAGATCGAGGCGGCCAAGCGGGTGTGCCGCACCTGCGAGGCGCAGGAGCCGTGCCTCGAGTTCGCGCTGGCCACCAACCAGGAGTCGGGCGTCTGGGGCGGGACCTCCG
The DNA here is from genome assembly GCA_021800645.1 of Actinomycetes bacterium. The sequence continues at coordinate 4,496 of JAJYYT010000170.1, read as the reverse complement.
AAGAGGAGCGCCGGAAGCTCCGCAGGGCGTGGCTGGCCGCGCGGCGCAGCGCCGCAGGGTCGGGGGGTTCGGTCACCTCCATCGCTGTGAACGCCTTGCGGCGCTGAGCGCTCGCCGGGGAGGTCTCCGGAGGCAGGCGCCGGGGAGGTCGCCGGAGGCAGGTGTCGAGGAGCCTCACCGGGGAGGCGGCAGCCGGATCTCGACCAGCGTCCCCCCGCCTGCGACGGCGCCCACCGCGATCGACCCGCCCAGCTGGCTCACGACGAGGTCGCGCACGATCGACAGCCCGAGACTGGTCGTACGGGAGATGTCGAAGCCCGGGTCGATGCCCCGGCCGTCGTCGCGTACGGAGATCTCGAGGCCCCGGCCCCCGTGCGCGAGGGTCACCCGCACGTGGCCGGTCGGGGCGCCCGAGCCCGCACCCGCGTCGCCGGGCGCCCCGCCGCTCGCCGCGGGGAAGGCGTGCTCTGCGGCGTTCTGCAGGATCTCGGCGAGCGCGACCGCGAGCGGCGTCGCGGTGTCGGCGGTCACCTCCCCGAGGTCACCCTCCACGGTGACCTCGACCGATCCCGGCGAGACCACCGAGTCCTCTGCCATCCGCACGAGCGAGGAGACGATCTCGTCGAAGGGCACCTGGTCGCTGGGGTCCCTCGACAGGATCTCGTGCACGACCGCGATCGAGCGGATCCGCCGCTCCGCCTCGCGAAGAGCCGCCCTCCCCTCCTCCGAGCCGAGCCGGCGCGCCTGGAGGCTGAGCAGCGAGGAGATCGTCTGGAGGTTGTTCTTGACCCGGTGGTGGACCTCGCGGATCGCCGCGTCCTTGGAGAGGAGCAGCCGGTCGAGCCTTCGCACGTCGGTGACATCGCGCATGAGGATCATGGCGCCGTTCGCGACGCGCTGCTCGAGCAGGGGGACGCACTGCACGAGGACGATCACGTCCGGCCGCCGCTCGACCTCCTCCACCACCGGATGGCACGTGGCGAGCGCCCACTGGACGGCGGACGACTCCACGCCGAGCTCTGTCAGGGTGTGCCCTTCGGGGGTCGAGTAGACGCCCATGCGATGGAGGGCGTTGATCGCGTTGGGGGAGGCGAACACGATGCGTCCCTCTCCGTCGCACAGGACGAAGCCGTCGCCGACTCTCGGGGTCTCCTGGGTCCCGACGTCCTCCTGCGCGAAGGGGAACTCGCCGGCCACGATCATCTCGACCAGGCGGCCGAACACCTCGAAGTAGTTCTTCTCGTACATGCTGACCGGCGTGGCGACGATGCGCGAGTACACGCGCACCATCACCGCGATCACCTTGTCGCCGAAGCGCACCGGGACGTTCTCGACGGGCACCGACTCGCCGACGAGCGGGTGGTGGACCGCGCCGCGCACGACCTCCCCGCGCTCGAGCGCTGCCGCCGACAGCGACCAGGAGGTCCTCGGCACCGTCTGGCCGACGAGGTCCTGGGTGAGCATCGTCGGGCGGTTGTTCGGCCGGATCTGCCCCATCACGACGAGCTCCGGCTCCTCTCCGGGCACCTCGGGGGTCGGCACGACGAGCAGCAGGTCCGAGAAGGAGAGGTCGGCCAGCACCGACCACGAGGCGAGGAGCCGTTTCAGGTGGGCGAGCTCCGCTGGCGTGAGGTCGGTGCTGACGAGCTCGGCCGGGGTGGTCACGACGAACCGTCCGAAGCGGCCGTGCCCGAGCTCGTGGGCTCGGAGATGGGCAGGGTGTGGGGACGCTCGGAGAGGGGCAGGGCGTGGGGAGGCTCGGCGAGGGGCAGGGTGTGAGGACGCTCGGCGAGGGGCAGGGTGTGGGGCTGGCGGCGGCGGTAGGCGGTGAGCCGGTCGATGCCCGCGGAGCGGAGCAGCGCGTGCAGGTCTCCCACCCGATCGGCGACGTGCGACAGGTGGTGGGCGTCGGAGGCCGTGGTGAACGGCACGCCGCGCGCGGCGAGGCGGACGAGCAGCCCGAGGGCGGGGTACTGCTCGGCGACGGGCTTGCGCCAGCCCGCCGACGAGACCTCCGCCGCCATCCCGCTGCTCGCCGCGGCGTCCGCCAGCCGGTCCCACCACTCCTGGGGACGCTCGGGGACGCGACCGGTCACCTTCACGAGATCAGGGTGCGCGAAGACGTCGCAGGTCCTGGTCGCAGCCAGCTCGGCGAACGCGTCGGCGTACGCGTCCCAGCAGTCGTCGACCTCCCTCGCCGACCACTCGGCCATCGAGACGGGGTCGTCGAGATCGTCGAAGCGCCAGTCGCCGATCCAGTGGACCGAGCCGAGGAGGACGTCGAAGGGGTAGCCCGCGAGCAGTGCGGCGACCTCGTCCATGCGGCCCCGGTAGTAGTCGACCTCGAGGCCGAGGACGACCGGGAGCCCCTGGCGCTTGGCCTCGAGCACCGTCGAGACGTACTCGTCCAGGTCGGCAGCGACGTGGAACCGCCAGTACTCGGCCATCGAGCGGCGCAGCGGCTCGGGCGCGTCCACGTCGTCCCAGAACCCCGCGAGCAGCCGGTCGGCCTGCACGAAGCGGAAGAGGTGCTCGGTCAGTGCGATCTCGACCACCCCGGCATCCTGCGCCCGCTCGCAGTAGGAGGCCACCTGCTCCAGCGCCAGCGGAGCGTCGTGCTGCGTGTGCGGCCACAGGTGCAGGTGGTAGTCGAGCACAGACGTATTCCACCTCAATTTCGCTCGATGCCGCGCGCTCTTCGGGTGGCCGTCGTCCTCGGACGCGCTCTACGTCGCGCTCGCATGCCCGCGGGCGCCCGGACGCGCGGCCTCCCCGAGGCAGGGCAGACCACCCGGGCACGAAGGGCCTTTGGTCCCTGGTCGCACCGCCGGCGAGCCCGTAGGTTCGTCCTCGACGACCGGGGGGAGCCTCCCGGCCGGCCGGTCGGCGAGCGTGGCCCCTACCCCCCCGGGGGCCGCCCTCGCCAGCCTGGTGCCGGCTCCACGTCGAAAGGCGGGGTCCCCCTGCGCTGGGAGGGCCTCGTTCGGCCGCCTATGGGGCCTGCGCCCGATGGGCTCGCCCGCGCGAGCGCTGCGAAGGGGCGCCGTACGGCCGGGGTGCGGTCGGGGAGAGCGCCTTCTCCACGCCACACACCTTCCACCGGCCGCCTAGCCGGCTCGCCGACGGGCGCCGACCGGGTACCGGACATTTCTCGCGACACCAAATTCGGCTGCGGCGAGGGGGAGTGTGGCGCGTGCACCGTGCTGGTCGACGGAGCGCCGGTGCTGTCGTGCGGGACGCCTGTCGCCGAGGTCGCCGGGCGGACGGGTACGACCGTGGAAGGGCTGGCCGCAGGCGAGCGGCTCCACCGAGCCGACCCCGACTCGCTATCAGGTCCCCGGTTCTCCGACCTGCCGGAGATCGACGTCGTGCTCAGCGACCACCCTGAGATCCCGGCGGCGGACGCCGCAGAGACTCCGATGATCGCGGTGGCCCGGCGGTCGCCAATGCCCTCTTCGTGCCCTCTTCGACGCGACGGGCCGCCCTGCGCGACCTACCGCTCACGCCCGGACATCGAACGCCGGACTGACGGGCCCTGGGCCTTGCGTGCTCCGCATCCGGGGCAGGCACCAGCTCCCGGTCGTGGTGCGGAGCTTGCGCCCTCGTGAGCGGTCTCTTCGGGAACGGCGATGCGAGCGTACGATCGAAGAAAGCGCCGGAGCAGAGGCTGGTGAAGATGATGCAAGCGACCACGAAACCGCTGTTGGAGCTTCTCGCCAGTTACGACCAAGAAGTGGAGGCCGCGTTCGCCGAGACGCGCGACGTGTCCACCGGGACCGAGAAGGTGCAGCTTCTCTACCGGCTCCGTCACATGATCACGGTGCACGATGCGGTCCTCGCGGACGTGCTGTGCCCGCTGCTGAGCAGCCTGGCCCAGGGCCGCGAGGTCGCAGAACGCCTTCAGGAAGGCTGCAGGGAGCGCAACGAGCTCCTCCAGAGCTTCCAGGCACTGACGATAGGTGTCACCCCGCGCAATGCCTATGCCGCGAGCGGCGCGGAGATCGAGCGCATCCTCACAGAGCTGCAGGCCAGTTTTCGGCGGCACACGGAGATCGAGACGGTACGGGTCGCGGAGGTCCTCGAGTCGTCGGAAGCAGGCACGAATCCGGACGCCCTCGCCGCACGCATGGCCTTGGAGGTGCGACGGGCGCCGACGTTCGCGCACCGCCGCACGCGTCAGTCAGAGCTGTCCAAGGCGCTGTACCGGTACATCGACAGGGTCCGCGAATGGGCAGATGCCCGTCATGGCTGGCGGTACGTTCCGGCAAGTCGTCGTGAGGAGCAGGGCACGACGCCTGCGGCACCGAGCGAGACCGCATCGGGGGAGCGCTGGGTGCCGAGAGAACCCGAACCGGTCCGCCACGGGCTCGCGCCGCCGCCTCGACGCCATGTGTGGGAGGAGGTGGGCCCGCGCCCCCCGTGGCTCGGCGGGAACCGCGCCATCCCATCGATCGGCGAAGTGCTCCAAAGCTACGACCGTGCCGTGGACAAGATCG
>JAJYYT010000169.1 GCA_021800645.1 Actinomycetes bacterium | reverse complement strand
GACATCCCCGATCTTGTAGCAGACCAGACGGGGGCAGCGCCAGTACCGGCGCGTCAGCTCAGGTCACAAGGCAGGTGCTGCGACTTTGCCGAGGCCCTGCAGCTCCCAGGGGGAGGCCTTGAAGAAGGCACGGGGACGCCGGGCCACGACCCGCACTTCGGTACCTCCCAGACGCCGGGCAGTCCGGCAGCAGTCCATCGCGGTGTTGCCCACGCCGATCACGAGGACGCGCTCGCCGACGGAGGTGACGTGGCCGAACGCGATGCTCGCCAGCCAGTCCAGGCTCACGTGCACGTGCTCGTCGGCGTCGCCGTCGTGGCGCCCGGGGATCTCGAGGTCGTTGCCCTTGGGAGCGCCGCTCCCGACGAAGACGGCGTCGTAGCCCTCCTCGAGCAGAGCGGCCATCGAGGTGACCTCCACGCCGTAACGGACGTCGGCGCCCATCGACAGCACCGCAGACGTCTCTGTGTCGAGGACGTCTGCGGGCAGGCGGAAGGCGGGGATGCTCGAGCGCATGAGGCCGCCCGCAGCCTCGGCCCGCTCGAAGATCGTCACCTCGTAGCCCAGGGGCAGGAGGTCGTTGGCGACCGTGAGCGACGCCGGCCCGCAGCCCACGGTGGCGACCCGCTTGCCGTTGCGCCGCAGGGCGCCTTTCGGCAGGCGCGACGACACGTCTTTGCGGAGATCCGATGCGACGCGCTTGAGCCTGCAGATGGCGACGGGCTCGCCGTCGACGCGGCCTCGCCGGCACGCCGGCTCGCAGGGGCGGTCGCACGTGCGTCCCAGGATGCCGGGGAACACGTTGGTGGCGCGGTTGAGCAGGTACGCGTCAGCGTACCGGCCCTGGCCGATGAGCCGGATGTACTCGGGGACGTCCGTCTGCGCCGGGCACGCCCACTGGCAGTCGACCACACGCCGGTAGTAGGTGGAGTCCGAGACGTCCGTCGGTCTCACGCGGGGTCCCTGCCTGACAGTGCCGCCAATGGCATATGTCGATTCGTACCGGGTTGGGAGGCCGGCCGATAGGGCCGAAGGACCCCCGCTGGTCCCTGGGCAACGCGAGGTGAACGGTCTCCGGGTCCCCGGGGGGCGAGAGAGATGTTGCGGAGCCCATCGACGAGAGCTGGAAGCGAAGAGAAGAGAAGAGAGCGGGCGACGGGAATCGAACCCGCGTTCTCAGCTTGGGAAGCTGATGTTCTGCCGCTGAACTACGCCCGCGTGCAGGGGTCACACTATCGTCTGGCACGCCATGGCTCCTCCCGGACCTCCGCGCCCTCGCCGACGGCGGCATCATGTCGGTTGATGTCGGTTGCAGACCCGGGGACCTGCCTACCGACGGTGCCGCCCCGTGCCTCGGCTCCTCCCGAGCCCGGGTGCCGGGGGGCAACAGGGCCGGCCGAGTTGACCCTCCACTGACCGAGGAGGCCCCTTGCCGGTAAGGATCGCGATCGGCATCGCCGTGACCGTGGTCTGCGTCGTCCTGGCCGGTCGACGGTTCCACTGGATCTCGCGGCTCGTCCGGACCGGGCTGCCCGCCCCCGAGCGGCTTCGCCGTGATCTGGGCCGCAGGGCGGAGGCAGAGGTCACCGAGGTGGCCGGGCAGCGCAAGCTCCTCAAGTGGACGGTCCCCGGCATCGCGCACTTCTTCACGATGTGGGGGTTCACCGTCCTCCTCTTCACGATCGTCGAGGCCTACGGAGACCTGTTCGACCCGACGTTCCACATCCCGGGGATCGGGACGTCGCCGGTGCTCGGGTTCCTCGAAGACTTCTTCGCGACCGCGGTGCTCGTGGCGCTCGGGGTGTTCACGGTCATCCGGCTCAAGAACGCCCCTTCGAGAAGGGAGCGCGCCTCGCGCTTCTACGGGTCCCACACCGACGCCGCGTGGATCACGCTCCTGCTCATCTTCGGGGTGATCGCCACGCTCCTCCTCTATCGCGGCGCGCAGGTCGACACGAAGCCCCGGCAGTTCCCCTACGACGACTGGGCCTTCGCCTCGCACGTCATCGGCGCGGGACTCGCCGGGCTCGGCCACGGGGTGGACGCAGCGCTCGCCACGACGTTCTTGCTGCTCAACGTCGCGGTCATCAGCGGCTTCCTCGTGTTCGTCTCGTACTCGAAGCACCTGCACATCTTCGTCGCACCCTTCAACGTGGCGTTCTCGCGCCGCCCGAGGGCGCTCGGCGGCCTGGACAAGACGCCCGACATGGACATGGAGAACGTGACCGAGGACGCGGTCTTCGGGGCGGGGTTCATCGAGAATTTCACCTGGAAGCAGATGCTCGACTTCGTGACCTGCACCGAGTGCGGCCGCTGCCAGTCGGTGTGCCCGGCGTGGACGACCGGCAAGCCCCTGTCCCCCAAGCTCGTGATCATGGACTTGCGGGACAACATGTTCTCCCAGGCGTCGCACCTGATGGCGCTGAAGGCTGCCGCAGACGCGCGAGGCGGGGACGCCGGCGACGCGAAGCGTTCCCAGGGTGGGGCTCGTGCCGGGGACCGCCCGGTGCCCGGGCCCGAGCCGCTCGTTCCAGGGGTCATCGAGCCCGACGTGCTGTGGTCCTGCACGACCTGCGGGTCGTGCGTGGAGCAGTGCCCGGTCGACATCGAGCATGTCGACGCGATCGTCGACATGCGGCGCTACCAGGTGCTCATGGAGTCGAGCTTCCCGCACGAAGCCGAGCTCATGCTGCGCAACATCGAGAACCAGGGCGACCCCTGGGGGCTCGGGAGTGCCAAGCGTACGGAGTGGACGCAGGACCTCGACTTCGAGGTGCCGGTGGTCACCGACGGCATTCCCGACGACGTCGAGTACCTCTACTGGGTCGGCTGTGCGGGGGCGTTGGACGAGCGAGCGCGCCGTCAGGTCCAAGCGACGGCGCGCCTCTTGCAGTGGGCGAGCGTGCGCTTCGCGATCCTCGGCCCGAAAGAGTCCTGCACGGGCGACCCCGCCCGCCGCATCGGCAACGAGTACCTGTTCCAGGAGCAGGCGAAGGCCAACATCGCAACCCTCGAGGCCGCACGGGTTCGCAAGATCGTGGCGACCTGCCCGCACTGCTTCAACACTTTGAAGAACGAGTACCCGGCGCTCGGGGGCAGCTTCGAGGTGGTCCACCACGCCGAGCTCCTCGACCATCTGGTGCGGACTGGGAGGATCGCGCCCGGCGCCGGGTACTCGGGCACCGTCACCTACCACGACCCCTGCTATCTCGGCCGGCACAACAGGGTGTTCGACGAGCCGAGGACGGTCATCGACGCCATCCCGGGCGCCCGCAACGTGGAGATGCGCCGGTGCCGGGAGCGCGGCTTCTGCTGCGGTGCCGGCGGCGCGCGCATGTGGATGGAGGAGAGCATCGGCACCCGCGTCAACATGGACCGTACCCTCGAGGCGATCGGCACCGGAGCGGACGTCGTGTCGACCGCGTGCCCGTACTGCATGATCATGCTCGACGACGCGGTCAAGGCGCAGGGCAAGGAGGAAGAGGTGCGCGTCCTCGACATCTCCCAGCTCGTCGAGGAGTCGATGCGCGTGCCGGGTCCGCGGACGCCCCCGCCCCAGCGGACGCCCGGAGAGCTCCTGGACGGCGCGGGCTAGCGCTCGCGATTGGCGCGGGGCTCGCGATTGGCGCGGGGCTAGCGCGCGACGATGCCGTACGCGTGCGTCGGCCGCAACCGAGCGACGAGCCGACGTTCCGCCACCATGACATCGCGGTACTCGGCCCAGTCGGGGTGCTCCTCCCCCCGGATCGCGCGGTAGAGGGCTACGAGCTCCTCGACGGTGTCGTCGTCGGGCGCCGCGGCGACGTCCGACAGCTCGGCCGTGCCGTCGAGGACCACGTAGGCCCAGAAGGACTCGCCGGGGACGTAGAGCGAAGCGAGAGGGTCGCGTCGGAGATTGCGCGTCTTGGCCCTGGTGTCGGTGACCGAGATCCGCACGACCGGGTCGTCGCTGCCGCTCAGGTGGTAGAGGATGTTGGAGAGCTGCGGCCGGCCGTCGGACCGGCGAGTGACGAGGACGCCCTGGCTGCGGTCGCGGGCGAAGGTGAGGCCGTCTTGCAGTTCCATCGCCGGCGGTCAGTGCGAGATCAGCGCGGACACCTTGGAGTCCGCGTCACGGAGCCGGGCCGCCATGGCCGCGAGCAGCTTCCTTCCGAGCGGGGGGACGTCTTCGAGCAGCCCGTAGAACTCTCGCTGGCTCATGTTGAGCAGGACCATGTCCGTGTCGGCGACGACGGTCGCAGATCGCGGGCCACGGTCGAGCAGCGCGAGCTCCCCGAAGTAGTCGCCAGGCCCGAGGAGCGCCACCTTCCTGCCGTTCCGCTTCACCGACGCATGCCCTTCGACGATGAAGAAGAACTCGCGTCCGATCGTCCCTTCCTCGCACAGCACGGTGCCGGCGGGCGCCGTGACCTGGTCGAGGGCACGCGCCACGGCCCGGAGCTCGCGCGCGGTGCACGTGGAGAACAGCCAGATCGACGAGAGGTCGAGCTTCTCACGAGCGCGGGCCACGGGCGACCAGGGTAGTGCGGGCGGCCCACCCCGGGCGAGCCTCGCTCGCTCCCTCGCCCAGCTCCCCGTCGCACGCCCGGCTCCCTCGCCCAGCTCCCCGGTCGCACGCCCAGCTCCCTCGCCCAGCTCCCCGTCTCCCTCGACAGTTCATCCTGAGGAAACACCCGCGTCGCACCGCAGAAACGCCGTGCCTTCATACTCACCACGAAGACGGTGGCGGACGGGAGGGGCAACGTGGTGCTGGACGCGGCGAACCTTGCCTATCCCCACTGGCTGAGCCCGGGGGACAACGCGTGGCAGCTCGTGGCCGCGACCCTCGTCGGGCTCATGTGCCTTCCCGGGCTCGCCGTCCTCTACGGCGGCCTCGTGCAGCGCAAGTGGGTCGTCAACACCATGCTGATGGCGTTCGCGGGCTTCAGCCTCGTCCTCGTCGTGTGGGTGCTGTGGGCCTACGACATGAGCTTCGGCACCTTCGCGCACCTCGGTCCCGCGGGCTCCTTCCTGGGCGACCTCGTCGGGAGGCCGGGCTCCATCCTCGGGAGCCCCGTCGAGCAGTCGCAGGCGAGGTCCGGCGCGAACTCGCTGATCCCCTTCCACTACTCCACGTCGACGCTCGCGTACTTCCAATTCGTGTTCGCGGCGATCACGCCGCTGCTCTTCCTCGGGAGCGTGCTCGGCCGCATGAAGTTCAAGGCGTGGCTCCTCTTCGTGCCGCTGTGGACCACCTTCGTCTACACGGTGAACGCGGCGCTCCTGTGGGGCGGCGGGTACTTCGCGCAGAAGGGCGCGGTCGACTACTCGGGCGGC
>JAJYYT010000168.1:934-5316 GCA_021800645.1 Actinomycetes bacterium | reverse complement strand
CTGCCCCAGGAGCTCCCGATCCATGGGGAGGTGCTGCGAGCGCGATCCGGCGACGGCGCCGTCGTGCACGCCCACCCTCCCGACGTGGTGCTGTGCAGCATCGCCGACCTCCCCTTGCGCCCGGTCTTCGGCGCCTTCAACATCCCCGCGATGCGCATGGCCGAGCAGGGCCTCCCGGTGTTCGACTACTACGGGTTGGTGAAGAGCCGTGAGCGGGGCGAGCAGATGGCGGCGGCGATGGCGGGGACGCGAGCGGTCGTGTTGCGTGGCCACGGCCTCACCACCGCCGCGCCGACCTTGGCAGGGGCGGTGGTGACGGCGCTCAACGTGAACCTCCTCGCGCGCATGACCGTCGCCCTCGTGACCGCGGGGCGCAGCGCGCCCGAGGTGCCCGTCGCCGACCGCGCGGACCTCCCGGACCTCGGCGCCGCCTTCAACGACGAGCTCGTCTGGCGCCACCACGTCGCGAAGCTCTCCTGGCGCGGGCTGGGCCTCGAGGATCCCGGGCGGTGACGGACGCCCGAGCGCGCGCTGCTCGGGGGTCGGCGAGTGTCAGGGCAGCGTGCGCAGGACCGCCGCGTCTCCCTGGCCACCGCCGCCGCAGAGGCCGACGGCTGCGACCCCCCCACCCCGGCGCCGCAGCTCGTAGAGCGCCGTGAGCGCGAGGCGCGTCCCGGACATCCCCACGGGGTGGCCGAGGGCGATCGCACCGCCGTTCACGTTCAGCTTCTCCGCGGGGATCCCGAGGTCGTCGGCGGAGGCGAGCGCGACCGCGGCGAACGCCTCGTTGATCTCGAAGAGGTCGACGTCGCCGACCTCGAGCCCGGCCCTCCCGAGCGCTCGGGCGATCGCCCGCGAGGGCTGGAGGAGGAGCGAGGGGTCCGGGCCCGCCACTTGCCCGTAGGAGACGAGCTCCCCGAGCGGTGCCACGTCCAGCTCCGCGGCCTTCGCCTTCGACGTCACGACGACGGCCGCGCCCCCGTCGGAGATCTGCGACGCGTTGCCTGCGGTGATCGTGCCCGCTTCGGCGAACGCGGGCCGGAGGGAGGCGAGCGACGCCGCGGTCGTTCCCGGGCGCACACCCTCGTCGGCGTCCACGACCAGCGGCTCGCCCTTGCGCTGGGGGACCGGGACCGGGACGATCTCCTCGGCGAGACGGCCGTCCTTCGCGGCGGCGGCGGCCTTCTCGTGGGAGGCGGCTGCGAAGGCATCCTGGCGTTCGCGGGTGATGCCGGTCCGCTCGTTGTACCGCTCGGTGGCGAGCCCCATCGCGCACCGGTCGAACGCGCAGGTCAGCCCGTCGTGCAGCATCGAGTCCACCAGCGCCGCGTCGCCGAGCCGGAACCCTTCGCGCGCGCCCGGCAGGAGGTGGGGCGCGCGGGTCATGGACTCCATCCCGCCCGCGACGACGACCTCGGCGTCTCCCGCGTTCACCATCTGGTCCGCGAGGTAGATGGCGTTCAGCCCGGACAGGCACACCTTGTTCACCGTCGTCGCGGGGACCGTCATCGGGATGCCGGCCTCGACCGCCGCCTGACGGGCGGTGATCTGGCCCTGTCCCGCCAGGATCACGTGCCCCATGAGCACGTAGTCGACCTGGTCCGGCGCGAGCCCGGCCCGCTCGAGCGCTGCTGCGATCGCGAAGCCGCCCAGCTGCATCGCGCTGAGCGAGGCGAGGGCGCCGGACAGCTTCCCGATGGGCGTCCGAGCCCCTGCGACGATGACCGACCCAGACATGGTTCACCTCCGGCGCGCACCGGCGTGCGACACGACGGAGCCGCGAGCAACGGCCCGTCGCCGATCCTACGCGCTCCACTACTGTCGCGGAGGTGGGCGGGATCCTCCAGGCGGCCATCGAGGGCGCCCGTGGCGACGACCTCGCCGCGATGCCGATGCCCGAGTCCTACCGCGCCGCGTTCGTCCGACGCGAGGACGTCGGGATGTTCGAAGGAATTGACCCCCTCGACAAGGACCCCCGCAAGTCGCTGCACGTCGGCGAGGTCCCTCTCCCGCAGCTCGCCCCCGACGAGGTCTACGTGGCGGTGATGGCCTCCGCCGTCAACTTCAACACGGTCTGGACCTCGATCTTCGAGCCGATGCCGACCTTCGGCTTCCTCGAGAGGCTCGGCAAGGAGAGCGTCTGGGGCGCCCGCCACGCCCTCGGGTACCACGTCGTCGGGTCCGACGCGTCCGGCGTGGTGCTGCGGACCGGCTCCCTCGTGCGCAACTGGGAGCCCGGCGACCGGGTCACGATCCACTGCAACTACGTGGACGACCAGGACCCGACGGCCCACGACGACTCGATGCTCGCGCTCAACCAGCGGATCTGGGGGTTCGAGACGAACTTCGGCGGGCTCGCCGACGTGACGGTCGTGAAGGCGAACCAGCTCATGCCGAAGCCCGCCCACCTCTCCTGGGAGGAGGCGGCGGTGAACGCCCTGTGCAACTCGACCGCCTACCGCATGCTGGTCTCGCGCAACGGCGCGCCGGTCACCCAGGGCGATCGGGTGCTCGTCTGGGGTGCGACGGGGGGCCTCGGGAGCTTCGCGGTCCAGTACGTCCTGAACGCCGGCGGGATCCCGATCGGCGTCGTGTCGTCCCCCGAGAAGGCCGAGCTGCTGCGCGACCTCGGCGTCGAGGCGGTGATCGACCGGCGAGCTGCCGGCTACCGCTTCTGGAAGGACGAGCACACCCAGGACGAGTCCGAGTGGCGCAGGCTCGGCAGGGACATCAGGGCGCTCGTCGGGGAGGACCCGGACATCGTCTTCGAGCACCCCGGGCGCCAGACCATGGGCGCGTCGGTGTTCGTCTGCAGGCGAGCCGGCACCGTCGTCACCTGCGCGGCGACGTCCGGCTACATGATCGAGTACGACAACCGCCATCTCTGGATGAAGCTCAAGACGATCAAGGGCTCGCACTTCGCCAACTACCGCGAAGCGTGGGACGCGAACCGGCAGGTCTGCGAAGGAAGGATCCTCCCGCCGCTCTCGGCCGTCTACGGGCTCGCCGACGTGGGCGAGGCGGTGCACCAGGTCCACCACAATCTCCACGAGGGCAAGATCGGCGTGCTCTGCCTCGCCCCGCGAGAAGGTCTCGGCATCGAGGACCCCGATCTGCGCGAGCGCGTCGGCGAGGACCGGATCGGGTTGTTCCGCAGGCACGACGCGTGAGGTCGGTGCCGTGACGGCTCTCCTGCTCACCGAGATCGACCACGTGGCGATCGCGGTGCGCGACATCGACGCGGCGATCGCGTGGTACGGGGGCACGTTCGGCGCGCAGGTGGCCCACCGGGAGCTCGTCGAGCGCGACGGGGTCGAAGAGGCGCTGCTCGAGGTCGCCGAGTCCTACGTCCAGCTGGTGTCCCCCACGCGCGAGGACTCGCCGGTCGCCAGGTTCCTCTCGGCGCGCGGCGAAGGGCTCCACCACGTCGGCTTTCGCGTCGCGGACTGCGCAGCGGCGCTCCAGGCGGTCAAGCGGGCCGGAGGCAGGGTGATCGATGAAGTCCCGAGACCGGGGTCGCGGGGCACGACGATCGCCTTCGTCCATCCCGCGTCCTCCTTCGGCACCCTGGTGGAGCTCGTCCAGGTGCCAGCGGGCAGGGAGATGTGAACGGAAGGCCCGCGACCTGCCCGGCGGGACCGCTCCCGTTGGCGGAGTGGGACAGGAGCGGCCCCCGGTTCCCGCCGGGCGGACTCCAGAGGGTACTACGATTCGGTGACGTTCCAATGTCGGACCTGTGACCGGGTGATCTCCGGTCGTGACCTTGGGGGTCGCTGTCGGAGAGGTCGGCACCCCTGCGGCCGCTGCACTGCTCCTCGCGAGCTGCCCGTCTCGCGGCGGTAGCCTCGGCTCCCATGGAGCGTTCCATGGCCGAGCGCCTCGAGGACCTGGCAGCGCGACGGGACCAGGCCCTCCATGCAGGCAGCCCTCACGCGGTCGAGCGTCAGCATGCCAAGGGCAAGATGACCGCACGCGAGCGGATCGAGCACCTGCTCGACGAGGGGTCCTTCGAGGAGCTGGGCATGCTCGCCCGTCACCGTGCGTACGGCACCGGGCTCGACGCGAACCGTCCCTATACCGACGGGGTGGTGACCGGCTTCGGGACGATCGACGGCCGGCGCGTGTGCGTGTTCTCCCAGGACTTCACCGTCTTCGGCGGAGCGCTCGGCGAGGTCTTCGCGGAGAAGATCCACGCCGTGATGGACCTCGCGGCCTCGACCGGAGTGCCCATGATCGGGCTGAACGACGGCGCTGGGGCGAGGATCCAAGAGGGCGTCGTCTCGCTCCACTCCTACGGCGGGATCTTCTTCCGCAACGTCGCGTCCTCTGGCGTCATCCCCCAGATCAGCGTCGTGCTCGGGCCGTGCGCGGGTGGCGCCGTC
>JAJYYT010000168.1:0-924 GCA_021800645.1 Actinomycetes bacterium | reverse complement strand
ACTTCGTCTTCATGGTCCAGGGCACCTCGCACATGTTCATCACCGGCCCCGACGTCGTGAGGACGGTGACCGGCGAGGACGTGACGCTCGAGGAGCTCGGCGGTGCGATGAGCCACGCCACGAAGTCGGGCGTGGCGACCTTCGTCGCCGCGGACGAGAAGTCCTGCCTCGACGACGTGCGCTACCTCCTCTCCTTCCTGCCGTCGAACAACCTCGAGGAGCCGCCTGCGACCACGCCGGGGGACGACCCCGAGCGCGAGACGCCCGAGCTCGTCGATCTCATGCCCGCCTCCTCGACCCGGCCCTACGACATGAAGAAGGTCATCGCCGCGGTGGTCGACGATGGCGAGTACCTCGAGGTCCACTCCCACTGGGCGATGTCGATCACCTGCGGGTTCGCCAGGATCGGCGGGCGGGTGGTGGGCGTGGTGGGCAACCAGCCAGCCGTGCTCGCAGGCGTCCTCGACATCGACTCGTCGGAGAAGGCCGCCCGCTTCGTGCGCACCTGCGACGCCTTCAACATCCCGCTCGTCACCTTCGTGGACGTGCCCGGGTTCATGCCGGGCACGGACCAGGAGCACGGCGGCATCATCCGTCACGGGGCGAAGCTGCTGTACGCCTTCTGCGAGGCGACCGTGCCGCGCATCCAGGTCGTCACGCGCAAGGCCTACGGCGGCGCGTACGTCGTCATGAACTCCAAGTCGATCGGCGCGGACCTCGCGTTCGCGTGGCCGTCGGCCGAGCTCGCGGTGATGGGGCCCCAGGGCGCGGTCGAGATCCTCTACCGCCGCGAGCTCGCTGGCGCGCCGGACCCGCTCGCGAAGCGCGCGGCGCTCGTCGAGGAGTACACGGAGCGCTACGCGAACCCCTACGTGGCCGCGGAGCGCGGATACGTCGACGGCGTGATCTCGCCGGCCGACACCC
>JAJYYT010000167.1 GCA_021800645.1 Actinomycetes bacterium | reverse complement strand
ACGACCACCAGCTCTTCTTGAACACGGTGGTCGGTCCCGGCGGCGACGCAGCGCTGCTCCGCCTCGCAGGCCCAGGCCTGCCGCCGAGCGAGCGCGGGGTCGCGGTCACGACCGACTCGGCGCCGCACTGGTGCTCGATCGACCCGCGCGCAGGCGTGGCCCTGGTGCTCGCCGAGTCGGTCGCCAATCTCGCATGCGTCGGCGCCGCAGCCGTCGCCGTCGTGAACTGTCTGAACTTCGGGAACCCTGAGCACCCAGAGGTGATGTGGCAGCTCTCCGAGACCGTGGACGGTCTGGCCGACGCCTGTCGAGCGTTCGGCTTGCCGGTGATCGGCGGGAACGTGAGCCTGTACAACGAGAGCACAGGCGTCGACATCCCCCCTACCCCCGTGCTCGGCGTGCTGGGCCTCGTCGAACGGCTCCGGCGTCGCCCACCACCGGCGGCGTTCTCGGCGGGTTCGAGCGTCGTGCTCCTCGGCAGGCGCCGCGCGGACGGCGGTGTGCCGCATCCCCTCGGCGGCAGCCGTTGGGCGGTCGAGTGCCGGGCTCGTCGGGGGGGCGAGCTGCCCGTGCTCGACCACGAGGCGCACGGGCGCCTCGCCGGTCTCGTCGCCGGTCTCGTCGCCGAGATCGTCGCAGGAGGGGCGCACCGGACAGGCGAGGGGGGTCCAGCGGGGGCAGGAGAGAACCTGCTGCTCGACGGTGTGCACGACGTGTCGGCGGGAGGGCTCGCTGTCGCTCTCGCGGAGATGGCGATCGCCGGAGGCGTCGGGGTACGGGTTGCCGGCGTCGAGGGGCATGGCGAGCTGTTCACCGAGCTGCCCTCCCGCATCCTCGCCGCGACGAAGCGGCCACAGGAGCTGTGCGCGAGGGCGGCCGACGCGGGTGTGGCTGCCGAGGTGATCGGGATCGTCGAGGGCGACCGGTTCGTGGTGGAGGGGCTGGTGGACGTCCCGGTGCTCGAGCTCTCGGCAGCCTTTTCGGGTTCGCTCGCAAAGAGGCTCGAGCCAGCGTGACGCCGACGGCCGCCCGGGTCCTCCTTGCCCCGTGACCGCTCCGTGACCGCCGGGGTGGGGCCGCCGGCCCCGAAGCTCGGCCAGCGCCTCGTCGGGCACGAGGCGCTGGCGTCGCAGGTTGTCGAAGCTGAGCGCGCAGGGTGCCGGCATCCCCTCGCTGTACACTTCCCTCGGGCCGACGAGCGGTCGTTGGGGCCGCGCGCGTATGCCGCCGCGCCGACTCGTCGACGCCAGGCGCGGAGCATCGAAAGTTGCAGATCGAACGTTGAAGGAAGCCTGCGGGGTCTTCGGGGTGTACGCGCCGTGCCGGCCGGCGTCGCACCTCACGTTCGACGGGCTCTACGCCCTTCAGCATCGCGGCCAGGAGTCGGCGGGCATGGCCGTGAGCGACGGCCGGACGATCACGGTCGTGAAGGACATGGGGCTCGTGACCCGGGTCTTCGACGAGCGCACGCTCTCGGGCCTCGTCGGGCACCTCGCGATGGGCCACACGCGGTACTCGACCCACGGCTCTTCGGATTGGCAGGCGGCCCAGCCCGTCTACCGCTCTGCCGGCGGCGCCGGCTTCGCCCTCGGGCACAACGGCAACCTGACCAACACGACGGAGCTCGCGGCGAGCTGCGGGATGCTGCCGGGCATGGTGGCCACGGACAGCGACGTGGTCGCGGAGCTCCTCGCTCGCGCGCTCCCGGTCGGCGCGCTCGCGGCCGCGCTGCGCGGGGTGCTCCCGCGCTTGAAGGGAGCCTTCTCCCTCGTGCTGGTCGATACGGAGCGTCTCTACGGGATCCGGGACCCTCACGGCTTCCGGCCGTTGTGCCTCGGGCGCCTCGGGACGGCGGAGCGCCGGGAGGGCTGGGTGCTCGCGTCGGAGTCGCCTGCGCTCGATGTGGTCGGCGCGACGTACGTGCGCGAGCTGGATCCTGGCGAGCTCGTCACGATCGACGGGCCCGGAGAGGAGGGGATCCACAGCGAGATGCTCTTCGGCCCCGGAGACGTCGATCCGCACCTGTGCATCTTCGAATTCGTCTACTTCGCGCGTCCCGACAGTCGCCTCTACGGACGCGAGGTGCACGGTGCACGCCGTCGCATGGGCGAGCTGCTCGCAGAGCGGGCGCCGGTCGACGCCGATCTGGTCATGGGCGTCCCGGACTCCGGCGTGCCTGCCGCCGAAGGCTTCGCCCGGCGTAGCGGCATCCCCTACGGCCAGGGGCTGGTGAAGAACCGCTACATCGGGCGCACGTTCATCGACCCGGACTCCGACGCGCGCCGGGACGCGGTACGCCGGAAGCTGAACCCCCTTCGCGAGAACATCGCGGGAAGGCGGCTCGTCGTGGTGGACGACTCGATCGTGCGGGGCACGACGACGCGGGCGATCGTGAGGATGCTGCGGGACGCCGGGGCGTCCGAGGTGCATCTGCGCATCTCCTCGCCACCCTTCCGGTGGCCGTGCTTCTACGGGATCGACACCCCGACGCGTGGCGAGCTCCTCGCGGCCTCGATGTCGCCACCGGAGATCGAGCGCTTCCTCGACGTCGACTCGATCGCCTACATCGGGGTCGAGGAGCTCAAGACCGCGATCGGCGCCGGCTCGGCGGGCTGGTGCGACGCGTGCCTCACGGGCCGGTACCCGACGGCGGTGCCGGCCGAGCGTGCCTGGGCCGAGAGCGACTGGCCCGAGAGCGTCGGGCCCGAGAGCGTCGGGCCCGAGAGTCTTTGGGCCGAGAGCGTCGGGCCCGCAGAGCCGGTGCGGGAGGTGCCACTCCTGAAGGGCTCGCCTCCGGGGGCATGACCGGGTGCCGGTGAGACCGAGGGAGGACGCGACTGCGCCCGCCGGCACCGGCACGGACGCGTGCGCCGGCGCCGGCGCATCCGGTGGCGATGCAGCCACGTACGCGGGGGCAGGCGTCGACCTTTCCGCCGCGGACGAGACGGTCGAGCGGATCCGGGGCCTCGCACGTGCCACGGAGCGTCCGGGGGTGCTCTCTGGCATCGGCGGCTTCGCAGGGCTGTTCGCGCTCGACACCGACCGGTACCCGCACCCGGTGCTCGTCTCGTCGACCGACGGCGTCGGGACGAAGATGCTGCTCGCGCAAGCGACCGGCCGTCTCGACGACATCGGCGTGGACCTCGTCGCGATGTGCGTGGACGACGTCGTCTGCGTGGGGGCAGAGCCGCTGTTCCTCTTGGACTACGTCGCAGTGGGGAAGCTCGTGCCCGAGCGGGTCGAGTCGATCGTCGGGGGGATCGCCAGGGGGTGCCGAATCGCAAGGTGCGCGCTGGCGGGCGGCGAGACCGCCGAGCACCCCGGCGCCATGGGACCCGACGACGTCGACTTGGCGGGGTTCGCGCTGGGCGTGGTCGAGGCCGGCCAGGAGCTCGGCCCCCACCGCGTCGCCGTCGGTGACCTGCTCGTAGGGCTGCCTTCGCCGGGGCTCCGTTCGAACGGGTACACGCTCGCCCGGCACGTCCTGCTCGAGCGCGCGGGGCTTCCGCTCGACGGGCCGGCGTGGGACGGGGCCCCGCACTCCCTCGCGGACGAGCTCCTTGCCCCCTCCGTGGTGTACGCACCGTCGGTCCTCGGAGCGCTGCGAGCGCGTGCGACAGGTGTCCACGCCTGCGCACACGTGACCGGTGGTGGCATCCCGGGGAACCTGGCCCGTGTGCTGCCCCCGTACGCCGATGCGGTCTTGGATCGCAGGGCATGGGAGGTGCCGCGCATCTTCGCCGAGATCGCGCGCCTCGGCAGCGTGCCGGAGCCCGAGATGGCGCGCGTCTTCAACCTCGGTCTCGGCATGATCCTCGTGGTGGCCCCGGACGCGGTGGACCCGGTGGTCCGGGCGTTGCGGACCGCCCCGGGCGCGTCGCCGGCCCACGTGGTGGGCGAGGTCGTCGCCGGGACCGGCGCGGTGCGGCTGTGACCGGGCTCGAGACCCCTTCGCAACGGCGCTTGCCGCGGCTCGCGTCGCCGGCGCTCGAGTCGCTGCGCGAGCACCTGCTGCTCCACGCGGTCCGCGAGGGCGCCTTCGTGCTCAAGTCCGGGAGGCCAAGCAGCTGGTTCATCGACGCGAAGCAGACCGTCTGCCGTCCGGAGGCCATGCTCCTCGTGGCAGAGGCGGTTCTGGACCTCGTTCCGGACGAAGTGACGGCCATCGGAGGGTTGACGATGGGGGCGGACCCGGTCGCGTTCGTGACCGCAGCCGTCGCCACGGTGCGTGGGCGCCCGCTGAAGGCGTTCAGCGTCCGCAAGGAAGAGAAGCGGCACGGGCCGGGCGGCCGCGTCGCGGGCGCGCTGGACCAGGGTGATGTGGTGGTGGTCACCGAGGACACGGTCACGCGCGGCACGTCGCTGCTCGAGGCGGCGCGGGCGGTACGTGCGGCGGGAGCCGAGCCGGTGGGGCTCGTCGCACTGGTGGACCGGGGTGGCACGGCGGCCGCCATGGCGGCCGAGGAGGGGCTGGCGTTCCGAGCAGTCCTGACGGCGCCGGATCTCGGCTTCCCCTTCGAGGGCGGCTGACCGGCGCGGGAGCGGCGTGCACGACTACGGACGGAGCCCCGGACGGAGCAAGATGGGGGCATGGGAATCTTCCAACGTGCCCACGACATCGTCGAGGCGAAAGCGAACAAGGCGCTCGACCAGGCAGAGAACCCGGCGGAGATGCTCGACCTCTCGTACGAGAAGATGCTCGAGCAGCTCACGCAGGTCCGGCGGGCGCTCGTCACAATCGCGGCGTCGCGCAAACGCCTCGAGCTCCAGGAGAGCCAGCTGCAGCAGTCCGTCGCCCACCTCCAGGATCAGGCCCAGGCTGCAGTCGCGCAGGGCCGGGACGACCTGGCGAAAGAGGCGCTCGCCCGCAAGGCCGCGGCGCTGCAGCAGATCGACCAGATGGAGCCGCAGCACCAGCAGCTGACGGAACAGGAGCAGAAGCTCGAGCAGACGCTGGACCAGCTCCAGTCCCGGGTGAACGCCTTCCGCACCCAGAAGGAGACGCTCAAGGCGGAGTACACCGCGTCGAAGGCCGTCACCTCCGTGAACGAGAGCGTCTCGGGGATCTCGAAATCCATCAGTGACTCCGGCGCCGCGTTGCAGCGGGCGCAGGACAAGATCGCGACCATGCAGTCGCGGGCCCAGGCCACCGACGAGCTGCTCGAGTCCGGGGTGCTCGAGGACGTCGGTGGCACCACCGACGACATCCAGAAGGAGCTGGACGAGGTCAGCGCGAAGTCGAACGTGGACGCGGAGCTTGCCGCGCTGAAGGCCCAGGTCGGTGCCTCCGGCGCACTGGGGTCGGGTGCGGCCCCGCCTGCCGCTCCCCCC
>JAJYYT010000166.1 GCA_021800645.1 Actinomycetes bacterium | reverse complement strand
GGGCACCGCCCGCGAGGCGACCGCCGAGGGGACGAGGGACGGCTCGCGCGCCACACGCCCGGCCCGCGCAAAAGGCGCGTAGCGGTAGCAGGCTCGTCCCCAGACCTCGGCGCGCGCAACGGGGCCTAAGCTCCTGCTGTCGGTGCTCTCGGCAGGGTTGTCGCCGAGCACCGTCACGCGCCCGGCGCCCACGGCGCTGACGCGCTTCACGAGCAACCGGTCCGGTGTCCTGGGGTCCGAGAGCGCCACCACGTCGCCGGGCCGCACGGGCCAGCGCCGCGCGAGGCGCACCACGAGCAGCCGGTCCCCCGGTTCGAGCGAGGGCGCCATGCTCCTCCCCTCGACCACCACTCGACGCGTCCAGAGCCGTGCGCCGGCGATCGCCGCCGCGCCGAGCCCGAGCGCGCCGAGCACGGCCGAGCCCAGCGCGCCGGCGGCGAACAGGAGCGCCAGGCGCCGTAGCCTCGTCGGCAGGCAGCGTCGCTGTCTCTCGCGCCAGCCCCGGCGCTCCCGGCCCCGTCGCCCGCAGGCCTGGGGCCCCCGCTCGTGCCGGCCGCGCAAGCGGCTGGGTAGTGTGCGTCGGACGGACATCCCCCTACTGTGCACGACCGGCCGTCTTCGTGCCGAACCGAAGGAGCTCTCATGCGCATGCTCGATCGAGTGCTGACCGCCGCCGACCGGGTGCGGCCTCCTGTCATCGCCCACGCGCACTGCGACCTGCCCTGCGGCGTCTACGACCCCGCGCAGGCGCGCATCGAGGCCGAGTCGGTCAAGGCCATCCAGGAGAAGCACAACGCGTCCAGCGACGAGCAGTTCCGCCAGCGCGCCATCCAGATCAAAGAAGAGCGCGCCGATCTCGTGAAGCACCACCTGTGGGTGCTGTGGACCGACTACTTCAAGCCCGAGCACCTCGAGAAGTACCCGCAGCTCCACCAGCTCTTCTGGCAGGCGACGAAGGCGGCGGGCGAGTCCAAGAAGACCACCGACGTCGCGGTCGGCCAGCGCCTCCTCGACCACATCGCGGAGATCACAAAGATCTTCTGGGAGACGAAGAAGGGCTGACCCCGGTGTAGCCCAGGCGAGCCCCGGGCGAGCCCGCGCTCGGAGAGCGCCGCTGGTGCGGTAGCGTCCAAACAGTGCCGAGCATCCTCGCGGCGGCGCACTCGACGTCCGCCTCCCTCATCATCCTCGTGATCGTCGTCGTCCTCGTGATGGCCCTGATGCGGCGGCGCAGCGGCGGCCGGCGCGGCCCGTTCGGGGGCGGCCAAGGCGGTGGTGGCCAGGGCGGAGGCGGCCTGTTCGGCGGTGGTGGCCAGGGCGGAGGCGGCCTGTTCGGCGGTGGTGGCTGGGCAGGCGGTCGAGGAGGCCCTTACGGCAGCCCCGGTGAGACGCCCGAGGGCGGCGAGAGCGGCCAGGGCGACGACCTCGGCGACGGCAGCTGACCGCCAGCCCGGGGCGCGCGTCGCGCCACCGGCACGGTCGTTCACCTCGTCCGTGCGAAGCGGTGGACCGCTTCGAGCAGCTCCTTGCTCTTCTCGGCGGCGACCGCCTCGTCGCCCGACGCGAGCGCTCGGGTCACGCAGTGGTTCACGTGGTCGTCGAGGATCTTGAACGCCACGGCTTCGAGAGCCGTGCTCACAGCGGCGATCTGGGTGAGGATGTCGATGCAGTAGCGGTCCTCCGCGATCATCTTCTCGACGCCGCGGGCCTGGCCCTCGATGCGGCGCATCCGCTTGAGGAGCGCCTCCTTGTCGCCTTGGGCGATGTAGCCGTGCACGGACGCAGCCTCCCCGTGCGCCGCGGCGGGACCCTTCGACCTCATCGCGCGCTCCGCGTGGACGACCTTCGAGGCGGGGAGAACCGGCGCAGTCGCAGCGAGTTCGTGACGACGAAGACGCTGGAGAACGCCATGGCCGCCGCCGCGACGATCGGGTTCACGATCCCGGCCACGGCAAGCGGGATCGCGACGACGTTGTAGCCGAACGCCCAGAGGAGGTTGCCCTCGATCGTTCGAAGCGTCCGACGCGAAAGCACGATGGCGTCCGCTGCCGCGCGCAGGTCGCCGGAGACCAACGTGAGGTCGGAAGCCTCGATCGCCGCGTCGGCGCCCGTGCCGATCGCAAGGCCGAGATCGGCCCGAGCGAGGGCCGGGGCGTCGTTCACACCGTCGCCGACCATTGCCACCACCTCGCCTGCGCCCTGCAGGCGGGCGATCTCGGCGGCCTTGTCGCCGGGGAGGACGCCGGCGAGCACCCGGTCGATCCCGACCTCGTCGGCGACGGCCCGGGCAGCCCGCTCGTTGTCGCCGGTGAGCAGGACGGGGCTGAGCCCCAATGCTCGGAGCTCTGCCACGGCCTCGCGGCTCGTCTCCTTGACGCGGTCGGCCACCGCCACCAGTCCGAGGACGGCGCCGTCGGCGGCGACCGCCACCACCGTCGCCCCCGTCGACTCGAGGCGCTCCGCCTCGGCGACGAGGCGTGCGGGCAACACGAGCCCCGAATCGGCGAGCAACGAGGGACGGCCCACCACGACCGCATGGCCCTCGACCACCGCCTCCACCCCGAGACCGGCACGGGCCGTGAATTCCTCGGCCCGTGGCAAGGTGCCCAGGCGGGCCCTGGCGAAGGCGGCGACGGCTCGGGCGATGGGATGCTCGCTGGGGTCCTCGGCCGCCGCAGCCAGCCGAAGCAGCTCGTCGTCTCCGACGCCGTCGGCGGGCACCAAGCCCGAGACGGCCATCCTCCCCTCCGTCAAGGTCCCGGTCTTGTCGAGCACGATCGTGCTGACCTTGCGGGTCTGCTCCAGGACCTCGGGGCCCTTGATGACGATGCCGAGCTGGGCGCCCCTGCCGGTACCGACCATCAGGGCGGTCGGGGTGGCGAGACCGAGCGCGCAGGGGCACGCGATCACGATCACCGCCACTGCGGTGGTGAAGGCGGCGGTGACCGCCGCGCCCGCGAGCAGCCATCCGACAAGGGTGAGGAGCGAGACGGTGACGACGACCGGCACGAAGACCGCGGAGACCCGGTCCGCCAAGCGCTGCACGGGAGCCTTGCCCGCCTGGGCCTCGGCAACGAGGCGGGTGATCTGAGCAAGAGCGGTGGACGCACCTACGCGGGTCGCTTCCACCACCAGACGTCCCGAGGTGTTGACGGTCGCCCCGACCACCGTGTCGCCCGGGCCGACCTCGGCAGGGACCGGCTCGCCGGTGAGCATCGATTGGTCGATCGCAGAGGTGCCGGAGACCACCACCCCGTCGGTCGCGATCTTCTCTCCGGGTCGGACGACGAAGCGGTCGCCGACGGCGAGCGCTTCGACGGGCACCGCCACCTCCTCGTCGCCGCGAAGCAGACGGGCCTCCTTGGCCCCGAGCTCGAGCAGCGCTCGGATCGCGTCCCCCGAGCGCCGCTTCGCCCTCGCCTCGAGGTACCGGCCGAGCAGGATCAAGGCGGTGATCACCGCGGCGGTGTCGAAGTAGACGCTCGTCTGGATCCTCGCCGCCAGCACGACCGTCGACCACACCCACGCCGACAGCGTGCCGACCGAGATGAGCGTGTCCATGGTCGCGACGGCGTGGCGGGCGTTGCGGGCAGCGGCACTGTGGAACGGCCAGCCGGCGTAGAAGACCACCGGGGTCGCCAAGGCGAGCGAGATCCACTCCCATCCTGGCGGCCGGGACGCTGGAAGCCAGGCGAAGACCGCCAAGGGGACGCTCGAGACCACGGCCACGACCAGCCTGCGCCGATAGGGGCGGGACGGGTCCTTCTCGGCGACCGTCGCCGGGAGGCTGGCCCCGTACCCGGCGGTCTCGACGGCCCCGATCAGCTCTTCCACGCTGACCTGCGCGGGATCGAAGTCGACCGTCGCGTGCTCGGAGGCGAAGTTCACCGTCGCCTCGACCCCCGGGAGCCTGTTCAGGCGCTTCTCGACATGGGCAGCGC
Source organism: Actinomycetes bacterium (assembly GCA_021800645.1). Next base: position 1,404 of record JAJYYT010000166.1, on the reverse strand, counting down.
ACGACGCGCACGTCATCCCGCTGATCGCAAGCTCGACGTGATCGTGGCGACCGCGGGCTCCCTCGTGCCGCTCGGCGTCGGTGCAGACGGCCATCAGGTCACCTCGTAGCCGGCCTCTTCGATGGCGGCCCGGAGCGCCTCGTCGTCGAGATCGTCTCCTTGCACCCTCACGAGCTTCGTGTCGAGCTCCACCTCGACCGAGCGAACCCCAGGCACCGAGAACAGTGCGCCGCTCACCGCCCGCTTGCAGTGCTCACAGGACATCCCGGGCACTTGGTAGGTCGTCGTCTCGGGCATGGTCTCAGGCACGGTCCACCTCCGTCGCCAGTATACCCCAGGGGCCAGTATACCCCCCAGAGGTATGAGATCAGGAGGAGGCCCGCTGTGCTCGCGCGTGCGACGCTCGGGACGCACGTCACGTGCAGGTGCCGGGGGCCGCCTGGTCCCGGTGGGAGACTGGGTCGCGAAGACGCCGACGTGGCACGGCTGCACGCGTGGCGGGTCGGGAGGTGGCCGTGGTGATCGACGTCGATGGCCGCCAGTTGTGAGCGAACGGTGAGCGGACTGTGGGCAGACGGTGAGCAGGCGGTGAGCAGGCAGCGAATTGACCGTCCGAAGCTGGCCGACGGCGCCGGGACGACGAGTGCTGGGACGACGAGTGTTGGGGCGGCCACGTCCCTCGAGGCGCACCGGCCGGCGGGCCCCGGAAGCGGCATCGCGATCGTCGTCGTGATGATCGGCGTGATGATCACCGCCGTCGACACGACCATCGTCGTCCTGGCCCTGCCGGAGATCGAGCGCTCCCTGCACGTCGCGCTGGCCTCGGTCGTCTGGGTGGTCATCGGCTACCTGCTCGTGATCACCCTGCTCGCGACCCAGGTCGGTCGCCTCGGCGACATGTTCGGCCGGGTCCGGATGTACGAGGCCGGGTTCGTGGTGTTCATCGTCGGCTCGGCCCTGTGCGCGCTGGCGTGGGACGAGGCGTCCATCGTGGCGTTCCGCGTGCTCCAGGGTGTGGGGGGCGCGCTCGTCACCGCCAACAGCGGCGCGGTCATCGCCGATCTGTTCCCTCGCGAGCAGCGCGGAAGGGCCTACGGGTACAACGGGATCGGGTTCAGCCTGGGGGCCGTGCTCGGGATCCTGCTCGGCGGGGCGATCGTCACCTACGTCTCGTGGCGGTGGATCTTCTGGATCAACGTCCCCATCGGGCTCGCCGGCGTCGGCCTCGCGTTGCGCCTCCTGCACGACCGGGGAGGGCGCCAGCGCCACCGGCTGGACCTCGTCGGGATGACCACCTTGGGGCTCGGCCTCTTCGGGGTCCTCTGGGCGGTGACCAAGCTGGCGACCGCGTCCCTCGACGCCGAGCTGCTCGGGTACCTCGTCGGCGGGGTCGTCCTCATCGGG
>JAJYYT010000165.1 GCA_021800645.1 Actinomycetes bacterium | reverse complement strand
GCCGCGACGACGTGGCGGACGCGCCGCGTGCTGACCCGGAAGAAGCGCCCGCGCCGCCGCACGCGGATCCCGCGTGCCGCCCCGCGGCCGGTATCGCCGAGCGGGCGCCGGCGATCGAGCGGTCCCCGGGCGCGCTGCCCGAGGCGGGCGAGCGCAGCCGTCACGTGACCGGGCGCGAGGGGAGCCGGCGCGCGACGCCCTGCGCGGAACCGCCGGAGGAGCGCCAAGCCCACGATCACGACGGCGAGAACGTAGACGACGGCCTTCATGCGTGCACCGCCTCGCGGAACACCTCGGAGAGCGTGCGCCGCTGGAAACCGAACTCGAGCACCCGGCCTGAGGCCCGCGCCGCGTCGAGGACCATCGTGCTGTCCACACCCCGATGGAGCACGAGACGGACCGCGCCGCCTGTCACTCGAGAGACCTCCACGCCGGCGAGCCCCTCTGCCCAGCGGCCTTCACGGTCGCCTTCGACCCGGACGATTAGCCTGGATGTGCCGCTCCTCTCCAGCTCGTCCACGTCGCCGGACGCCACGACGCGGCCGTGGTCGATGATGACGACGACCTCGCAGAGCTTCTCGACGAGGTCGAGCTGATGGCTGGAGAACAGGACGCAACGACCTGCGTGCGCCTGCTCGGTCAGGACCTCCCCGATCGCGTCGATGCCTGTCGGATCGAGCCCGGCCAAAGGCTCGTCGAGCACGAGCAGGTCGGGATCGTGGACGAGCGCAGCAGCGAGCTGCACGCGTTGCTGGTTGCCATGGGAGAGTGACTCGACCTTGCTCTTCGCTCGATCCGAGAGCGCGAAGCGGTCCAGCCAGCGGGCGGCGGCCGACGCTGCCTCCCGGTCGTGCATCCCGTGGAGACGACCCAGGTACCGGAGCTGCTCTCCGACCAGCATTCCCGGATAGAGCCCCCGCTCCTCGGGCATGTAGCCGAAGCGCCTGCGCGCTGAGGCATCGACGGGCGCGCCGTCCCATCGCACGCTGCCGTGGTCGAGCTCGGTCAGCCCGAAGATCGCACGCATGGTCGTGGTCTTTCCCGCTCCGTTAGGCCCGAGGAAACCGGTGACCCGCCCGCTACCGACCGAGAACGAGAGGTTGTCGAGCGCGACGAGACTGCCGAAGCGCCGTGAGAGCCCGTCGAGCTCCAGCGTCCCCTCCACCGCGCCAGGCTAGAGCCCCGAGCTGGGGCCCGACGGCGGCGGAGGTCGGCAGACGTCAGTGTGCGGGTCGAGGCAAATGGACGCGCTCTTCGGCGATCGTGTTCCCACCGTCGACCACGATGACCTGGCCGGTGACGTAGGCCGCTCCTGGCGTGCAGAGCCAAGCGACGAGGGACGCCACCTCTTCGGGGGACCCCGATCGCCCGACCGGGGTGCCCAAGCCGAGCGCGAGCTCGTCGGGGAGGGAGGAGCCGGTCGCGATCCAACCCGGTGCGACTGCGTTGACGGTGATGCCCCGATCCGCGACGTCGATCGCCACGGCTCTGGTCAATCCGACCAGTGCGGCCTTGCCCGCGGCGTACGCGACGTCCCCGGCGATCGCCGCCACCGGTCCGGTGACCGAGGACACATTGACGACGCGCCCCCAGCCTTGCGCGGTCATCGCAGGCAGGACTCCCCGGGTCGCGAGGAACGCGGTCGTCACCTCGCGGTCGAGCTCCCTGCGCCACGCGTCGGGTGCCAGCTCCGTGGCGCTCCCCGACGTTGGGTTCTCGGACACCGAGACCATCCCCGCGTTGTTGACCAGTACGTCGATCGGCGCTGCCGCCGAGGCTTCCTCGACGACGCGTGCCGCATCCTCGACGACCGTGAGATCAGCGATCACCGAGGATGCGTCGATGCCGGCGGCGCGGAGCTCGTCGCGCCGCGTGTGGACGCGCTCGGAGGTCGCCGTCACGACCACCCCCGCTCCGAGCTCCCCGAGCAGGCGCGCGCACGCGAAGCCGATGCCCGTCGGGCTGCCGGCGCCGGTGACGAGCGCCCGGCGCCCCTCGAGGGAGAAGCTCGGGGGGATCGTCCGGCGCGCAACCCCTTCGGTGGACGACATCGGCCTACCTCCAGAGCATCGCGAGCGTCTCGAGCCGCCGGAGTGTCATGAGCTCGAGCGAGCGGGAGCGGGTGATCCGGCGCACGATCTCGGGCTCGTCGGGGCACTCCCCCGCCGAGAACACGTAGAAGGACCTTCTCGCGGGGCTGTGGACTGCCATGTAGTCGTCGTACTTGTCGTGCAGGGCCACTTCGATCAACGTACGCCTGCGAAAGTCCGCGGACGAGAACTGCCCGACCCACCAGCTGCTGTCGGCCCAGATGAGGTGGCCGCTGATCGGGTAGCCCTCGTGATCGGCGTGGAGCTGGCGGAACGGGCGGCCCGCCGCCGCGTCGACGTCCCACTCCGAAAGGTACCTCGGGAAGACCTCGCCGAAGACCTCGTCGATCCCGAAGGCCGGGATGTTCGCAAAGAGCAGGCCGCCGTCGGCCAGCAGCTCGCGCAAGCGGAGCAGGTAGGAGGCGAGCTTGTTGGGATTGAGGTGCTCGAAGATGTCCAGCCCGAAGATGGTGTCGAAGCCCGGGGAGAGATCCGAGGTGAGGACGTCGCCCAGGTGAACATGGGCTCGCACGGCCCGTGACGCGCGCGCCAGCGCCCGCCGGCTGATGTCGATGCCCTCGAACTCGATTCCGCGCAGCGCGAGGCCTTCGAGGACCGCGCCGTTCGCACAACCGAGCTCGAGCACCCGGCCGCCTTGGTTCAGCGACGCCACGATCTCGGCCATCACTCGCTTGTCGCGGTCCACCCGCAGTGGCCAGATGTGCGGGGCCTCGTAGTAGCCGCTGTCGAGGATGGCTTGCTCCATGAGGTCGAAGTCCGCGGCGTCCTCGACGTTGAACGCGAGGAGGCTGCCGTAGGGCACCTTCTCGTTGGTCTGGTAGAGCGAGTACTTGCCGGGGTGGCGCTCCAGCAGCCGCCCTGGAACGTGACCGCCGCCATCTCCGGCACAGCCTCGGGAGCCACCTCTGGTCGCCGACCGGTACCCGGGGCAAACCGAGAGCAACGCGTGGTGCAGCCGCCACTTGATCCGATCGCGAAGGATCCGAGCGGTCAGCGAGGGAGGTGCCTCGCCGCGTGGCGCGACACCCCGGGCCGCGCGCGAAGATGTCGCTCGGCGCGCCCCCGAGGTCACCGGGTCACTATAGGCACCCGCGCTTCCGCCTCCCCCTCGAAGAGTGCGGCAGGGGCTTGGGGCAGTGGCGGCGTCGCCCTCACTCGCCGCAGACCGAGGCGTTGCCCCAGGCCGCCCAGCGCTGCGTGAAGCGGTCGTGCTCAGCGGTAGGCGGCCTGCAGCTCACGCAGTGCGTCTGCCCCAGGGCACAGCTCGTCGTGAGCCAGCGCGTTGAGCGGCACGGGCGTCGTGCGGTTCCGCTCGTGGACGTCGGGGACCGATTCGTCCACGTACAACAGGCCGGTCGGCACCTCGCCTCGCGCGGCATGGTCGGCGAGGTAGGCGGCCACCGAGGTGCGGTCGGTGGGGTCGTAGCCCATGGGCACCGAGCGGAAGCGGATCGCGCCGCCCCCGGGCATGGCGACCTCGACCGGCTCCGGTGAGAGCATGGCGGTCACGGGCTCTTGTGGAGGGGCGAAGTCGGTCACGTGGAGCTCGCTCGCCCGGATCGCGGCGTAGCTCTTGGTGGACCCCTCGTGGTTGTTGAACTGCACGCACGGGGAGATGACGTCGACGAGCGCGAACCCGCCGTGGGCGATCGCCGCCTCGAGGATCGGGACGAGATGGGCCTTGTCGCCCGAGAAGCCCCGGGCGAGGAAGGTGGCCCCGAGCGAGAGCCCGAGCAGCATCGGGTCGATGGGCGCGAGCGCGTTGTGCTCGCCTCGGTGCGAGGTGGACCCCTGGTCCGCGGTCGGGGAGAACTGGCCTTTGGTGAGCCCGTACACGCCGTTGTTCTCGATCAGGTGCACCATGTGCACGTTGCGCCTGATGCCGTGGCAGAGATGCCCGAGCCCGATGGAGAGCGCGTCACCGTCCCCCGAGATGCCGAGGTAGAGGAGGTCCCGGTTCGCAGCGTTCGCCCCGGTGGCGATCGGCACCATCCTGCCGTGGACGGAGTTGAAGCCGTGGGCGCCGCGCAGGAAGTACGTCGGGGTCTTGGACGAGCAGCCGATCCCCGAGAGCTTCGCGACACGGTGCGGCACCACTGCCGCCTGCCACAGGGCCTGGACGAGCGCGGCGGTCGTGGAGTCGTGGCCGCACCCGGCGCAGAGGGTGGACATCGGGCCCTCGTAGTCGCGGATCGTGAGCCCGATCGCGTTGCGCTCGAGCTGCAGGGCTGGGACGAGCGGTTTGGTGATGGACGGCATGGCGCTCCTCGGTCCTCAGCTCTTTGCCGTGCCCAAGAACGCGACGATCCCCTCGAAAACTTCCTGCGCCGTCGGGGGAAGCCCGCCGTAGAGGCGGACCGACCCCAGCTTCTGGATGGGGGCGCTGGTCTCCGCCGACAGCAGCGTCCGCAGCTGGCCGTCGCGGTTCTGCTCGACGACGACGCAGGACGTGTGGGCGTCGACGAACTCTTGGACCGTGTCGTGGAACGGAAAGCTGCGCACTCGGAGGTAGTCGAGGGCGATGCCCCGGTCCGTGAGCTCTGCGATCGCCTCCCTGGTGGCAGCGTCGGTGCTCCCGAGCGTGATGACGCCCGTCGTCGCGCGGGAGCGCCGCTCGGTCACCGGCGCGGGGAGCAGGCGGAGCGCGGCCGCATGCTTCTTCGCGAGCCGGTCCACGACCTCTTCGTAGCGCGCCGGTGTCTCCGTGTAGCCCGCGTGGCTGTCGTGACCGGACCCGCGGGTGAAGTAGGCGGCGTTCGGGTGGACACCGGGGAGCGTCCGCGCGGCGACGAACTCGTCGTCCCATCCGCCGTACCGGTCGAACCGGGGCAGATCCTCCAGCTCGGCGAGGGACAGCACCCGGCCCCGGTCCGGCCGGTAGCCGTCGTCCCAGGAAAGCGCCGGGATCGCCCATTCGTTGCTCCCGATGTCGAAATCCGACAGCACCAGCACCGGGGTCTGGAACCGCTCTGCGAGGTCGAACGCCGCCACGGCGAAGCTGAAGCACTCCGCGGGATCGGCGGGGAACAGCAGCAGGTGCTTGGTGTCACCGTGGGACGCATAGGCGGCGGAGAGGATGTCCGCCTGCTGCGTGCGCGTCGGCATGCCGGTCGAGGGTCCGGCGCGCTGGACGTCGACGACGACGGCGGGGATCTCGGCGTAGTAGCCGAGGCCGAGCATCTCGTTCATGAGCGACAGCCCCGGCCCGGACGTCGTCGTGAAGGCCCGGGCGCCGTTCCAGCTCGCGCCGACCACCATGCCGATCGCTGCCAGCTCGTCCTCGGCCTGGAGGATGACG
>JAJYYT010000164.1 GCA_021800645.1 Actinomycetes bacterium | reverse complement strand
CTTCGGGACCTGCACGATGAAGTATAACCCCGCGCTCTCCGAGAGTCTGGCCTCCCTCCCTCAGGTGCGCGAAGTGCATCCGCTCCAACACCAGGACACCTTGCAGGGCCTCCTGGAGGTGGTCTACCGCCTCGACCTCGCGCTGCGGGAGCTGTCTGGGATGGACCGCTTCGTGTTCCAGCCCGGCGGTGGTGCTGACGCGGCGTGGCTCCACGCCTGCATCACGCGCGCCTACCACGCGGCGCGCGGCGAGCTCGCCCAGCGCAACGAGATCGTCACCACCATCCAAGCCCACCCCTGCAACTCGGCGACTGCCGCGGCCGCCGGGTTCAAGGTGGTCACCCTTCCGCTCGAAGAGAACGGGCGCGCCTCGCTGGACGCGCTGCGGGCGGCGGTCTCCGAGCGCACCGCGGCGCTCATGGTGAACAACCCCGACGACATGGGCATCTACAACCCGGACATCGCCGAATGGGTCCAGACCGTCCATGCCGCCGGCGGCCTCTGCTTCTACGACCATGCCAACTTCAATGGCGTCATGGGCAAGCTGCGCGCGGGTGAGCTCGGGTTCGACGCGTGCATGTTCATGCTGCACAAGACCTTCGGGGCACCCAAGGGCAACGGCCCCGCCGTCGGCGCCTACGGGTGCACCGAGCGCCTCGCGCCCTACCTCCCCGGCCCGCTCGTCGAGCCGGTCGGCCTCGACGGTGACCTCGACCCGTCGCGCGGCGGCACAGAGGACCTGCCCGGCTTCGGGAGGGACGGGGTGCGGTTCCGCCTGGTCGAGCCGGAAGCCGGCGTGGGACGCGTCCGCGAGTACCTCGGCAACCTCCCCCAGGTGCTGAAGGCCTACGCGTGGGTGCGCGCCATGGGAGCGGAGGGCATCGACGAGGCCTCGGACCTCTCGGTGCTCATGAGCAACTACGTCGACGCGCGCCTGCGGTCGATCCGCGGGGTCACGCGCTCGAACCCCGAGGTCGGCGCGTACCGCATGGAGATGTGCCGCTACAGCCTGGAGACGCTCACCCAGGAGACCGGCGTCCGTGCGGTCGACGTGCAGAACCGCATGACGGACTTCGGCATCGACGCCTTCTGGCTCAGCCACGAGCCGTGGATCGTGCCCGAGCCGTTCACCCCCGAGGTGGGGGAGCTGTGGTCCAAAGAGGACGTCGACGAGTGGATCGACGTGCTCGCCCTCGTGTGCGCAGAGGCCTACGAGCACCCCGAGGTGGTCCGGACGGCTCCGCACCGCCAGGTCACCCACCGGATCGACACCGGGCCCCTGGACGACCCGGCACGCTGGGCGACCACCTGGCGCGCGTACCGCGCCAAGCACCGGATGCCATGAGCCGGCCGACGCCGCCGCGCCGTCCGACCCCGCCCGATTGCTGCAGCGACGCCACGCCGCCGGGAGGGGTGCGCATCACGAAGCCCGGCATCCCTCCAGCACCCACGGACACCACGATCACCTACGCGGGCGAGGTGCTCCACGCGCGTGCCGGCGAGAGCATCGCGGCGGCCATGGTCGCTGCGGGCCGGCTCGCGTGCCGCACCACCCGCACCGGCAGGAGCCGGGGGATCTTCTGCGGCATGGGCGTGTGCAGCGAGTGCGCGATCAGCGTCGCCGGCCGCGGCGGCCGGCTCGCGTGCATGGAGGAGGTCGTCGAGGGGCTCGAACTGACGCCGGACCCCCCGACGCGTGCTCCGGATCTGGCGGGCCTCGGGCTCCCCGAGGTTCCCGAAGAGGAGCTCGCTGCCGAGCTCGTGGTCGTCGGGGGCGGCCCTGCGGGGATGGCGGCCGCGCTCGAGGCCTCGGGAGCCGGCGCGGACGTCGCGCTCGTCGACAACCGCCACGGCGTAGGCGGCCAGTACTTCAAGCAGCCGGCGAACGGCTTCGACCTCGACGAGACCGCGCTCGACGCGCAGTACCGCACGGGGCGCGAGCTCCTCGCGCGCCTGGCGGCGTCCTCGGTGCGCGTGCTGCGCGAGACCCGGGTGTGGGCCTCGAGCGGCCCTACCCGGCTCTTCGCGGTCTCACCCGCTCGTCGCTACGTGCTCGGGGCACGGCGCCTCGTGCTGGCGACCGGCGCCTTCGAACGCGGCGTCCCGTTCCCCGGCTGGACGCTCCCGGGGGTGATGACCACGGGCGCGGCTCAGACGCTGTTGCGCTCCTATCTGGTCGCGCCCGGACGCCGGGTGCTCGTCTCGGGGAACGGGCCGCTCAACCTCCAGGTCGCCGCCGAGCTCCACGCGGCCGGGGTCGACGTGGTGGCCGTGACCGAGACCGCGTCGCTCTTCCGGCCTGCGGCCGCGCTGCACCTCGCCGGGCTTGCGGCATCCTCGCCACGACATTCCCTGCAAGGGCTCGGGTACCTGCGCGAGCTGGCTCGCGTGCCCCTGCTCCCCCGCTCCTCGGTCGTGGCGGCGGGTGGCACAGCGCGCGTCGAGTGGGCAGAGGTGGCGCGCCTCGACGCGAGCGGGCGACCGATCGAGGCGACCCGGCGGCGGCTCTCGGTGGACACCGTGTGCCTCGGCTACGGGTTCGTCCCCTCTGTCGAGCTCGCGAGGATGCTCGGGTGCGACCAGTCCCTGGACCCGAGGAGCGGCGCGCTCACGATCGTGCGCGACCCTCGGGGCAGGACGTCGGTCGAGGGGGTGTGGAGCGCTGGGGACGGCGGGCGGATCGGCGGGGCACAGGTGGCCCAGGCGATGGGCGCGCTCGCCGGGCTCGATGCCGCACGCTCCATCGGCCACGTCACCTCGGGCACCGAGGAGCGTGAACGGCACCTCGTCCGAACGATCGCCCGCCACGAGCGCTTCCAACGCTCCCTGTGGCGCCTCTTCGACGGCCCGAAGCTCGTGGACCAGCTCGCGGACCCCGGCACGATCGTGTGCCGCTGCGAGGAGGTCACCATGGGCCAGCTGCTCGCGGCCGTGGCACCCTGGAGCGCCGGAGCCGGCGCGCTGAAACGGACCACCCGAGCCGGGATGGGCAAGTGCCAGGGCCGCTACTGCGGACCGGTCGTCGCAGAGGTTGCACGGCGCGTCTCGGGCGAGGACCCGGGCGTACGTTCGGGCTTCGCGCCCCAGCCACCGTGCCTGCCGACTCCACTGGCCATGCTGGCAAGCCCCCCCGGAGTGGCCACCGACGACATCGCGGGGGCGCCAGGAGCCCTGCGCAGCACCCTCAGCCCGCCGATGCCTTGAGCTGCACCGAGACCCGGACCTCTTCTTCGATCTGCACGACGACCTCACGCAGCGCGGGGAGGAACTCCTCTACGAAGACCGTTGGGCTCGCCCGCAGCGAGTAGGCGCTGACGTTCATCGCGGCGACCACCGCGCCCGCCGCGTCGTGGACCGGGACGGCGATGGCGCCAAGGCCGTCCTCGAGCTCCTGATCGAGGAACGCGTACCCCTGCTCCCGCACGTCACGAAGGATCTTCCCCATCGTCACCGGGTCGGTGACGGTCCTCTCGGTGCGACGCTCGAGGACGACGGACTCGAGGTAGGCGTCGATCTCCTCGTCGCTTCGCTGGGCGAGCAGCACCCGTCCGAGCGACGTGCAGTAGGCAGGGTCCCTCCCGCCGATCGGCACGTTGATGGTCATGACCCGGCGCGGGACGACGTTCGCGACGTAGACGATGTCATCGGCGTCGAGGACGGCCGCAGAGACGGACTCCTGCACCTTGGCCGAGAGCTCCTCCATGTAGGGTCGGGCGATCTCCGGGAAGGTCAGCCCCGACAGGTAGCCGTAGCCGAGCTCCAAGATGCGCGGCCGTAGCGAGAAGGACCGCCCCTCGTTGCGCACGTAGCCCAGCTCGACCAAGGTGAGGAGGAACCGCCGCGCGACCGCCCGGGTGAGCCCGGTGGCCTGCGCGACGTCAGTGACGCTCATGTGCGTGCGGTCCGGCTCGAAGGCGCGGATCACCGCGAAGCCGCGCTCGAGCGACTGCACGAACTCCACCCGTCGTGCGGCACCCTCGCCCGACACGCCGCGAGACGCACTCGTGGCCGGGCCCGTCCGCGTCGCGCCGGCTTCGCTCCCCCGTCGCCTGCCCCGAGCACCCTGGCGGCTCGACGACGCCATCGACTTCGGCTCACTTGGCGCCCGGACCTTTGATGGCATCACTGGTGAACGGCGATGATCGCCCGTACCGCCTCCTTGCTCTCGACAGCTCTGGAACGTGCCGACCTGGCGCGCGGCCGACAGCGAGCTCGACGTCGCGTCAGCCGTTGGCGACCAGCGTGACAGGATACTCGTTCAGCTTCCGACCTCCCGATGGCTCGCAGACCACCACGTCTTCCACGCGCACCCCGTAGTGCCCCGGACGGAACACCGACGGCTCGACGGTGAAGGTCATGCCTGCCTCGAGCGGCGTGTGGTCCTCCTCGGAGATGAACGGCCGCTCGTGGACGTCGAGCCCGATGCAGTGGCCCGTGCGATGCCGGAACCACTCGCCGAGCCCGGCGTCGACGATGACCCTCCGGGTCTCGGCGTGCACTCTCGACGCCGGTACGCCCGGGCGCACGGCCGCGATGCCCGCGGCCTGCGCGGCCATCACCACCTCGTAGACCCGCTCGTACTCCGCCGAGGGGGTGCCGACGTGGACGGTCCGCCCGAAGTCCGAGCAGTAACCGTCCACGACCGCGCCGAAATCGAAGGAGACGCCCATGCCCGCCACGAGCTCGCCGGCCGAGAGGCGCACGGTCGCGTCGCGTTCGCTCGCCGCACCCATGCTGAAGACGCCCGTGTCGAACGAGGGCGTCGGCGAGCCCAGCGTGCGCATGTGGAAGTCCACGTCGCGGGCGAGCTCGAGCTCGGTCGTCCCCGCTCGTACGGACGGGCTCACGACAGCGAGCGTCTCGTCCACGATGCGGCACGCCTTGGTCATTGCCTCCAGCTCCTCGGGGGACTTGACGCGGCGCATCGGGTTCACCAAGCGATCCGCGCTCACCAGCTCGCACGACCCCAACATGCCGAGGAGGGCGGTCACGGTGTCTCCCCACGTGCGAGCCCCGATCGCCAGCTTGCCCACGCTGCCGAAGGACTTCGTGACCCGCCGGAAGATCTCCCTGCCGTCGTCGGTCTCGGCCACGACCGTCACGTCTCCCGTGAGCCCGTCTGGGGTGTCGAAGGCGACCACCATGCGTGGGAGGACGAACGTGGGCTCGTGACCGGGGGCGAGGAAGCAGCCGGTCACCCAGCTGTGCGCGTACTCGATGTTGCCGAAGGCCGGAGCCCGCCGCTTGAAACCCGTCAGGTACTCGAGGTCTCCCGAGGGGGGGAGGAACACGAGGTCGACCCCCAGCTCGCCCATCCTCTCGAACAGGATCTTGCGTCGGGTCTCGTAGTCGAACATGGTCCTCCTTCACTCTTCACTGTCGGCCCCGGGCACTTCTCCGTCGGTCCGG
>JAJYYT010000163.1 GCA_021800645.1 Actinomycetes bacterium | reverse complement strand
CGACGATCGACAGGAAGAAGCTGGTGGCGGGCTTCGTCTATTACGACGCCCGAGCGGACGACGCCCGGCTCACCCTCGCCGTCGTCCGCACCGCCGTGCTCGACCATGGTGCCGTGGCGGCGAACCGGGCACGAGCCGATCGGCTTGTCCTGAGCAGAGAAGGCCGTATCACGGGCGCGGTGGTGCGAGCCGGCGACGAGGAGCTCCGCGTCGGCGCCGGCGTGGTGGTCAACGCGGCAGGGGTCTGGGCCGACGACGTCGGGGCGCTCGAAGGGGCGACGCAGCCGCGCTCGCTCACCCCGGCGAAGGGCGTCCATCTCATGCTGTCCCAGGCGAAGCTCCCCTGCGACGCGGCTGCCGTCATCCCGGTGAGAGGCGACCGGCGGTCCGTGTTCGTCGTGCCGTGGGGTGATCGCACCTACGTCGGCACGACCGACACCGCCTATGACGGCCCGCTCGACGAGCCACAGGTGGACGACGCCGACGTCGATTACCTGCTCGACGCGATCAACGCCGTCGTCACCGAGCCTGTAGGGCGCGCCGACGTGCTCGGCGCCTGGGCCGGGCTCCGACCCCTCCTCGCGAGGGCGGGCGGCGCGAGCAGGGCCCTCAGCGACCGCACCGCCGACCTGTCGCGGCGTCACAAGGTCTCGGTCTCCGCCGGAGGTCTCGTCACGATCACGGGCGGGAAGCTCACGACCTACAGGAAGATGGCCGAGGACGCGGTCGACGCGGCGAGTCGGTCGATGCGTTGGAACCTGCCGCCGTCGCCGACGAAGCGGCTCCGCCTGCGCGGCTCCGGAGGAGCCGAGCACCTGCGCGATTCGGCCGCGGCGATCGAGCACCGTGTGCCCGACTCGGTCCTCTCGCACCTGAAGGGCCGCTACGGCTCGGAGTCCGCCGCCGTGCTCGGGCTCGCCGCAAGCGACGCTTCGTTGCTCGAGCCCCTCGTCCCCGGTCTCGCCTACCTCCGGGCGGAGGCCGTCTACGCCGTCAGGTACGAGATGGCGGGCAACTTGGACGACGTGCTCTCGAGAAGGACTCGGGCGACCCTTCTCGACGCTCCGGCGACCGGCCGGGCCGCTCGGGCCGTGGCGGGGCTGATCGCGCCCGAGCTCGGATGGGACTCCAAGGTGGCGCACGAGCAGTCCGCGCTCTTCACGGCATCGATCGAACACGAGCTCGGCGCCGCACGCGCTCACGGCACCGGGTGCAGATGAACCCCGTGGGGAAGCCGATCACGCGGTGACCGTACCGGCCTCCCCCATCCCGCTTCCTTCGGAGGCGGAGTCCGTCCGGGACCACCTCCGGACTGCCGGTACGGCACCGTCGGCCAACCTGCTGGCAAGCCTCGCCGCCGTCTGTCCCGTCGACACCGGAGCAGTCACCCTCGCCGAGCACGGACGGGACTGGTGGCCGCTTGCTCTTCACTGGGCACTCGAGGGCGAGGTTCCGCGTCGGCCGGCGGCGGTCGTGCGGCCGGGCTGCGCTGACGACGTCTCAGAGGTTCTTGCGTTCTGCGGGACCGAGGGCGTCCCTGTCACGCCTACCGCAGGGCGTTCAGGAGTCTGCGGCGGCTCGGTTCCCGTGTTCGGTGGCGTGGTCCTCGACTGCCTCGGGCTCGTTCGGCCGCTTCGCGTCGACGCGGAGTCCATGCTCGTCGAGGTCGGCGCCGGCACGTTCGGTCCCGAGCTCGAAGCCGAGCTCCGGCGCAGCCATGGGCTCACCGTCGGGCACTTCCCCCAGTCGTTCGCCCTCTCGACGGTCGGAGGCTGGCTCGCGTGTCGCGGAGCCGGGCAGTACTCCACCAGGTACGGGAAGATAGAGGACGTCGTGGCAGGGCTCGAGGTTGTCCTCGCCGACGGCCGGCAGGTGAAGACGGGCTCGATGGCGGGCGCGGGCCCGCGGTCGGCTGTCGGGCCGGACCTCACCCAGATGTTCGTCGGGAGCGAGGGGACACTCGGCGTGATAGTCGGCGCCGAACTGCGGTGCCGTCCGTTGCCGGCTCTCACGAGCAAGCTCGCGTACCGGTTTCCCGGGTTCGCCGAGGGCATCGAGGCACTCCGGCGCACGCTCCGACGCGGGGCGACCCCCGCAGTCCTCCGCCTGTACGACCCGGCCGAGTCGAAGCGCCTCTTCGGTCTGGACGGCGCCGGCGTGCTCGTGGCGCTCGACGAAGGGGACCCCGCCGTCGTTCACGCCGCGACGGGCATCCTCGACGAGGAGTGCGCCCGGGCGGGCGAGGCCCTCGAGAGCGACCTCGTCGACCACTGGCTCGCAGAGCGCAACGACGTCTCTGCTCTCGGGGCCCTCACCCGGGCAGGCATAGTCGTCGACACGATCGAGGTCTCGGCCCGCTGGTCCGTGATCGCCGACCTCTACCGCGACACGATCGCCGAGCTCGGTCGCCTCGACGGTCTCCTCGCGGCTTCGGCTCACGAGTCGCACGCCTACCCGGACGGTGCATGCCTCTACTTCACGTTCGCGGGCCGCCGGCCGGAGGGGGCCGACGACGGCTCACCGGCGGCTCTGACGAGCTGGAACGAGCACTTCTACCGCTCCGCCTGGTCGGCCGTGATGCGCACAGTGCTGCGCCACGGGGCTTCCATCTCGCACCACCACGGCATCGGGCTCGTCCGCGGCCAGTTCGTCCGCGAGGCGCTCGGCGCCGGGTACGACGTGCTGTCGTCCCTCAAGTCGCTGCTTGACCCGAAGGGCATACTCAACCCGGGAAAGCTGGGTCTCGCCTCTCCCTACGGTGGGACCGGCTGGCCGGAGGAGGAGCCATGAGCGTGCTCGTCATCGACGTCGGCACGAGCGGGCTGAGAGCGTCGGTCGTGACCCCCGAGGCCGAAGTCCGCGACGTCGCCTACCGGGAGCTGCTGCCGCAGTCGCCGGCGCAGGGCTTCGTCGAGTTCGACGCCGAAGCGCTCGGCAACGGCGCGCTCGAGGTCGCCGCCGAGGTGCTCGGCAGGAGCGGTCCGGTCGGCGCCGTCGGCATCGCCAACCAGCGTGCCTCGACCATCCTTTGGGACAGGCGGTCCGGCAAGCCCGTCGGTCCGGGCATCGGGTGGCAGGACCTGCGGACGGTCGGCATGTGCCTCATGCTGCGGGCCGACGGGATCGCGCTTGCACCCAACCAGTCCGCCACCAAGCTCGTCGCCCTCCTCGACATGTTCGATCCGGGCCGAGATGGCGACCTGTGCTTCGGCACGGTGGACAGCTATCTCTGCTTCCTCCTCTCCGGTGGGGACCTGCACGTGACGGACCACACGAACGCCGGCGTCACCGGGCTCGTGACCCGGGATGCGACCGGTTGGGACGAGGAGCTCTGCGACCGGCTCCGCATACCGCTCTCGATGCTCCCGAGAATCGTGTCTTCGAGCGGGGCATCCGGGGCGGCCTCTGCCCTCCCCGGTGCGCCTGTCATCGCCGGCATCGCCGGCGATCAACAGGCGTCCCTCGTCGGCCAGGGTTGCCTCGAGCCCGGCGAGGCGAAGGCCACGTTCGGGACGGGCGGCATGCTCGACTGCCCGGTCGGCCTCGAAAGGCCGCCCTTCGAGCGTCGCGGCGGGGCGGGCACGTTCCCGATCGTCGCCTGGAGCGATCCGTCCGGTCTGCGCTACGGCCTCGAGGCCGTGATGCTCTCAGCCGGGACATGTGTCGAGTGGTTGCGCGACGACCTCGGGCTCGTCACCACGGCCGCCGACACCGAAGCGCTGGCTAGCTCGGTGCCGGACTCGGCTGGCGTCTACTTCGTGCCCGCCCTTCTCGGACTCGGGACACCGAAGTGGGACTTCGGCGCTCGCGGGTCGCTGCTCGGGCTCACGCGGGGTGCCACCGCCGCACACGTCGTCCGCGCCGTGCTCGAAGGCGTGGCGGAGAGGGGGGCAGACCTGCTCGAAGCGATCGAACAGGACTCCGCGCTCCACATCGAGACCCTCAGGGTCGACGGCGGTATGAGCGCCAACGCGTTCTTCCTCCAAGCGCTCGCCGATGCCTGCGGCCGACCGGTGGCCGCCGCCTCGGTGACGGAGGCGACGACGCTTGGCGCCGCCTTCCTCGCAGGAGCCGCAAGCGGGGTCTGGGCGGGTGTCGCCGAGGCGGCATCTCTCGCCAGCCCGAGACTCGTGCTCGAACCGCGACGGGTGACGGACAGGTCGAGGTGGGCGGAAGCTCTCGAGCGAGCCGGGAGATGGGTACCCGAGCTGTCAGCCCTGGACTTCTGACGGGCCCGGACGGACCGGCTCAGGGCGCCCTGGCCGCGCGGCCACCGCCAGGGCGGTCACGCGCGGCTCAAAGCTCAGCTCAGTCGTCGTATTCCGAGCCGGCCTTGGCGATCGGCTCGTCGTCGGCTTGCGCCTTCGCGCTGAGCCCGATCATCGCCGGGTCGAGCAGGAAGCGGTGCACCTGGAAGCCTTCGGCCTGTCTCGCCCGTGCGGCGAAGCCGCGGAACCGGGCCTGAGCCTCGACCGCCTCGAGATCGACGATCCCGTTCTTCATCACCTGGGAGATGTGGCACCGGATGAGATCGAGCTTCTGCTCGACGAGGCCGTTCACGTCGACGAAGAAGCTCGGGCTGAAGCTGACGCTCGTCGGCGACTCGTAGCAGAGCACCCTGCTCACGCGCCGCGTTGCAGAGATGGAGGCCGACGCCGTGGCACGGTGGTCCTGGTGCGTGTCCTGTGGCGCGTGCGTGTAGACGACGTCGGGCATGAAACGGGAGATGGCCGCCTCGACGGCCTGGATGCTCTCCCGGCCGTCCGGCACGGCGATGTTCCTTCCCCAGAAGCCCTATTTTCCGCTCGGCTCGCTCAAGCGCGCCGTCGCCTATCCGCAGCAGGAATACGATGTGGACGACGAGGCGGTGCGCGCCGCGCTCGATGATGTCGGTCTCGGCGGGCTCGGCCTGCGCCTTGAACATGTCGACAACTGGTCGCTCCGCATGTCCGGCGGCGAGCAGCAGCGTCTCGCTCTCGCGCGCGTGCTGGTCGCGAAGCCGGACTGGCTGTTCCTCGACGAGGCGCTGTCCGCGCTCGACGAGGAGGCCGCCGCCAGCCTCTTCGCGATGCTGCGCGCCCGCCTGCCGGCGACGCAGATCGTCTCGATCGCCCATCATGACAGCGTCATTCGCCTGCACCCGCGGCGGTTGCGGGTCAGGCGGGGCGAGGGCGGCCATGCCCGTGTCGACGAAGCCGAAACAGCCTGATCACGGAGCGACCGCATGAATGAGCGAATGCCTTCCCCGCGCCCCATGGCGTTGTTCGGCCATCGCGGCGCCCGAGGCCTGTTGCCGGAGAACACGCTGGAGGGCTTCGCGAGCATCGCCGCGCTCGACCTGACCGGCGCGGAATTCGATGTCGGCCTTACCGCCGACGGCGTCGCGGTCGTGCATCACGATCCCCGCCTCA
>JAJYYT010000162.1 GCA_021800645.1 Actinomycetes bacterium | reverse complement strand
GCCCGGGGGTATTGAATGGCACGGTCCCGGACGGCGAACGAGCCACAAGGGGGTGCGCATGGCGGCGAAGGTGCTCCGTCTCCTCGTGAAGCAGGCGGTCGACCCGCTCGAAGGGGCCTTCGAGGTGCCCTGCTCCAAGTACCACGCGCACCGAGCGCTGATCATGGCCTCGCTCACGGAGGGCACCACGCGGATCCACGGGCTCTCCGACGCCGGCCACGTCCGGCACACGATCTCGGCGCTTCGCCGTCTCGGGACCAAGATCGACGTCCGCGGTGACACCTTCGTCGTGGAGGGCGGCCCGTACCACCCGAAGGGCGAGGAGGTGTCCGTCGGCAGCTCGGGGACCACCTTGTACTTCCTGACCGGCCTCCTCTCGCTCTCGGACGCGCCGGTGACCGTCGTCGCCCAGAAGTACCTCCGCCGACGCCCGATCGGCCCGTTGCTCGAGGCGCTCGCGGGGCTCGGGGTGGAGCTCAGCTCGCCGAACGCGTGCCCGCCGATCCGTGTCGAGCCGCGCCGGCCGCGTGGAGGGAAGGTGAGCATCGCGGGCACGCTCTCCCAGTGGATCTCGGGGCTCGTGCTCCTGGCTCCGTTCGCCTCTGGGCCCAGCGTCGTCAGCGTGGAGGGGCCGTTCAACGAGCGGTCCTACGTCGAGCTCACCGTGAGGATGATGCGCGAATTCGGCCTCGACGTCGAGGTATCCCCCGACGGCCGCCGCTTCGAGATCGAGGGTGGCCAGCGACCGCGCCCCGCGACGCTGACGCTGCCGCCGGACGTCGGGGCGGCCGCCTTCGGGCTGGCGGTCACCGCGCTCCATCCCTCCGACGTGCTCTTCGGCGGGCTTCCCGCTCTGTCGGGGGCCGAGACGGACCACCCCGAGTCCGAGCTGCTCGACGTCGTGCGCGCCATGGGGCTTCCCATGTCACGGGATCCGAGGACCGGCATGGTGCGCGTCCGTCACGACGGAGTGAGACTGGAGCCGACCGAGGTGGACTGCAGGCGCGTCCCGGACATGCTTCCCGTCCTGTCGGTGCTCGGGACCTTCGCCAAAGGGACCACGGTGCTCGACCACGTGGCCCACGTGCGGCTGAAGGAGTCGGACCGTGTGGCAGCGATGCTGCAGCTGAACAGGATGGGAGGTCGCCTCGAGCAAAGGGGCGACCGGCTCGTCTGCCAGGGGGTGGACCACCTGCACGGGGCCGATCTCTCCTCGTTCAACGACCACCGGGTGCTCATGGCGCTGGCGGTGGCCGGCTCGCGGGCAGAGGGCGAGACGCGGCTCACCTACCCGAACGCCTACCGCATCTCCTACCCGCGCTTCCTCGAAGAGATGACGGCCGTGGGCGTGCCGATGGCCGTCGAGTCCCCCGCTGGCGTGGGCCGCTCGGCGCGTGACGCCGCCGGCGAGCGGGCTCGTGCCCGGAGGAGAGCGGACAACTCGGCCCACGAAGCGGCGTTCGAGGCGACGTCCGTCCCGATCGGCGACCACGTGCGCCGGTGGGCCGCCGAGCGGCCTGCCGATCCCGCGGTGGTCCAGGTGTCCGAGGGCGCCGGCGGCGACCACGTCGTCACCTGGGGGGAGCTGGACCACGTCGCCGACGCGCTCGCGACGTTCCTCTTGGAGCGCGGCGTCGCGCCAGGCGACCCGGTCGCCTACCAGCTCCCCAACTGCAGCGAGCTCGTCGTCGTCACGCTTGCTGCGGCTCGTGTCGGGGCGGTGTGCTGCCCGATCATGCCGATCTTCCGTGAGCGCGAGGTGACGCTTGCGTTGCAGCGGTCCCGTGCGCGTGTGCTCGTCGTGCCCGGAGGCTTCCGGGGGAGGGACTACGTCGCGGAGACCTCCTCGACGCTGTCGCAGGCAAGGCTTGCAGGCCTGCAGGTCCGCGACGTCGTCGTGGTGGGTGCGGCCGGCGCGCTCGCACGCGTACCTGGACCCGGGTCGTCGACACCTTCGGGCGCACGCCGTGGACCTACCTGGCACCGCTTCGAAGCGGTGGCCGAGGGTGCGGTCGACCGACGGCTCGTCGAGGGTCGCGCGCCGGACCCGAGAGCGGTCGTCCAGCTCTTGTTCACCTCCGGCACGTCCGGTGAGCCCAAGGGCGTCCTTCACCGGATGGACAGCCTCACCCGTGCCGCCGTGATGGAAGCGCGTCATCTCGGTCTCGGAGGGTCGGACCGGATCTTCGTCCCTTCGCCGATGGCGCATCAGACGGGCTTTCTCTACGGCATGTGGCTGGCCCTTGTCCTCGGCGTTCCCCAGGTCGTCCAGCCGGTCTGGGACGGCGACGTCGCGCTCGCGGCGATGCGGCGCTGGGGGACCACGTTCGTGCAGGCGGCCACGCCGTTCCTCGTGGACCTGGTCGAGGCGGTGGAGCGGACCGGCGAGCGTCCCGGATCCTTGCGCGTCTTCGTCGTGACCGGGGCAGGCGTTCCGCGCGGGCTCGCCGAACGCGCCACTCGGGTGCTCGGCACGGCCGTGTGCGGCGCGTGGGGGACCACCGAGACGTGCCTCGGCTCGCTGTCGGGCCCCGACGACGACCCCGCCATGCTCTGGGGTACCGACGGGAGGGCCCTCCAAGGGGTGCGCCTCCGGGTGACCGACGGCCGCGGCGCCGAGCTGGCGAGGGGGGAGGAGGGCCACCTCGAGGTGTCGACCGATTGCCTGTTCACCGGCTACCTCGACCGTCCCGACCTGACGGCCGAGGCGCTCACCCCCGACGGCTGGTACCGCACCGGCGACCTGGCGGTGATCGACGAGTCGGGCTACGTGCGCATCTCGGGACGGACGAAGGACGTCGTCAACCGGGGCGGCGAGAAGGTGCCCGTCGCCGAGATCGAAGAGCTCCTCCACGCCCATCCTGCGGTGGGCGACGTCGCGATCGTGGCCATGCCCGACGAGCGGCTGGGAGAGCGCGCGTGCGCCTTCGTGGTGACGACGCCTCGCTCGGGCGGCTTGGACCTCACGGAGGTGCAGCGCTTCCTGGACGGCCACAGAGTCGCCAGGCAATACTGGCCGGAGCGGCTGGAGGTGGTCGACCGGCTCCCCAGGACGCCGTCGGGGAAGGTCCAGAAGTACGTCCTGCGCGAGCGCGCACGCCAGCTCGTTGCGGGCGAGGGTGACGGGGGCGAAGACCCCTCGGCCAGGGCATGAGGAGCAGGCACGAAGGACGGTGGCGGACGTGGGCAGCGACGACCCGAGCATGCTTGGCGAACTGACCGCCGAAGTCCTCGACTTCGTGAGAGGGCCCGGCGAGGCGTACGCGGCAGAGATCGAGCGGGCGCGACGCGTGCCGGCAGGGCTGCGCGAGGACCTGCGCGACCGCGGGTACCTGAGGCTCGCCGCGCCCGAGTCCCTCGGCGGTCGAGGCCTGCCCTTCTGCGACTACCTGCAGCTTCTCGAGCTCTTCTCCATGTCGCATGCGTCGCTGCGGATGATCGTCCACGTGTGCAACGGCATCTGGCGGGCGATCGAGCCGTACGCGAACGACGAGCAGCGTGAGCGGTTCCTCCTCCCCCAGATCCGTGGCGACATCATGGTGGCCTTCACGTTGACCGAGCCGACAGCGGGGACCGGTGCCGACATCCGGGCCAGCGTGGAGCGCGAGGGTGACACCTACTACCTGAGCGGCGAGAAGCATCTCATCACCTTCGGCGTGTCCTGCGACCACTGGCTGCTGTTCGCGCGTGTCGCGGGGAGCCGTGGCAAGGACGGGACGGTCGCGCTCATGGTCGACCGGCGCGCTCCTGGCGTGAAGGTCGAGGCCATGCCCGAGACGATGGGGGTGCGAGGCACCGACCACGCGCACCTCGTCTTCGACCGGACCCCGGTCCCGGTGTCGAGCCGGCTGGGCGAGGAGGGGCAAGGTCTCGACGTCGCGTTGTCGGGGTTCCTCACCCCGAGCCGGATCGCGATCGGCATGACCTGCGTCGGGTTGGCGCGGCGCGCCCAGGAGCTGGCCGTCGAGCACGCGCGCCGCAGGCAGACCTTCGGCAAGCCCCTGGCGGCCCGCCAGGCGATCGCGTACTGGATCGCCGAGAACGCGACGGACATCGAGGCGGCGCGCCAGCTCGTGCTCCACGCCGCCCGTCGCTGGGAGGCGGGGGATCCAGGCGCCGCGGCGCTCTCGTCGATGGCGAAGCTCAACGGGGTCGACATGCTGACGCGCGTCACCGACAAGGCGCTCCAGGTGCACGGCGGCATCGGGTACTGGCAGCCGAACCCGATCGAGCGGATCTATCGCGACGCGCGGGCCCAGCGGTTCGAAGAGGGCACCAACGAGATCCAGAAGACCGTGATCGCGCGTCAGATCTTCAGCCAGGCCGGCTGAGCCACTGCGCTCCGCTCCGGGTCCTGTGCTCGACGGTGAGCCGGCCTGTAGGCGGGATCCTGTCAGGCCTGAAGAGGCCTGGGTGGCCATCCATCTACGCGGCCTACCTGGGGACTGCCCCGTGCGGGGCGGACGGGCCGCCCGTGTCCCACGCTTGGCCTTGCTCCGGGTGGGGTTTACCGAGCCGGTCCGGTCGCCCGGATCGCTGGTGCGCTCTTGCCGCACCGTTTCACCCTTGCCTGTACGGGCCGGAGCCCGCCATCGGCGGTCTGCTCTCTGTGGCACTTTCCTGCGGGTCGCCCCGACTGGCCGTTAGCCAGCACCCTGCCCTGCGGAGTCCCGACCTTCCTCGACCCGGCGTCGTGCGCAGCACCACCCGGGCCGCGGCCACCCGGCCGGCTCACCGTCGGTTCCATTCTGCCATCGCGCATCGCCGGCCGCCGCACCGCGCCTCGGCCCCAGGCGACGCCGGCTCCCTCGCAGTGGCGCACCCCGTCGCTATGGTGGGCGCCGTGGTGCAAGGTCCCGGGGAGCTCCTCGCCGACGAGCACGCCGACACGCTGTCCATCGCCGAGCTCTACGACGAGGTGCAGGGCGCGCTCGAGCGCGCGTTCCCGCGTCGGCGCGCGCTGTGGGTGCGCGGCGAGATCCAGCACGTCTCGGAACAGCGCCACGGGAGCGGTCACTGCTACATGGACCTCGTCGACCCCGATTCCGTGAGAGACCGCCAGGCCCCGGTCCTCAGGGTGAAGTGCTGGCAGTCCACGTGGGGGCCGCTGCGCGCGACGCTCGCCCGAGAAGGCATCGA
This sequence comes from Actinomycetes bacterium, assembly GCA_021800645.1. The sequence continues at coordinate 286 of JAJYYT010000162.1, read as the reverse complement.
GCTCCAGCCCGGGATGGTCGTGGTCCTTCGGGGCACGCTCGACTTCTACCGGCCGAAGGCAGAGATCGGTTTTGTCCTGAGCGAGCTCGACGTCACTGCGCTGCTCGGGCGGCTGGCAGCCCAGCGCGCTGCGCTCCTCCGCACGCTCGAGGCCGAGGGTCTCCTCACGCGTAACCGCGCGCTCGTCGTGCCCGAGGTGCCGCTTCGTGTTGGCCTCGTCGCGAGCCCGAGCACGGAGGGGTACCGCGACTTCGTCGGCCAGCTGGTCGCATCCGGGTTCTGCTTC
>JAJYYT010000161.1 GCA_021800645.1 Actinomycetes bacterium | reverse complement strand
AGTAAAGGATGACCTCGTGCACGAGAGCGCAGAGGGGATGGGCGTCCCGAACGACGCAGGCGAACGCGATCCTGCGCCGTAGGTCCCTTCGAGGACACGGTCACGGCGAGCTCCAGCCCCCGTACGCATGAGACCGCGGTCCCCGCTCTTCGCTGGCGTACGCGCCGTGCGGGAGATGGCCGCTCGCGGCTCCGAGGGCGCCATCCTCCCCCATCGTGGCGAAGATGCAAGCCGTCCAAAGAGCTGGACGACGACGCTGCCCTATGCCGCCTCCTACGCTCCGACGGCTCGGTAACGCGCGCCTCTCTTGTGGCCCTCCTGCTCGACGGCTCCTTCGTCCACGAGGCGGCGGATCACCTGGGGCCAACGGTCCTCGCGGATGCCTGATGCGGCCAGGATCTCTGCTTTGGGCATCGGCTTCCCGACTCGTACGAGCACGTCGAGGACGGCGTCGCCGAGCTCTGTGCCTGCACTGTTGCTGCCGCCTCGACCGTCGCCGCGACCCCCCGCGCGACTCTGGCCGCGTGCACGACCACCTGCGCGACCGATGTTCGGTCCGCTCGGTCCTGCCTTTTGAGCGGGCACCCCGATCACCGACGTGCGCGTGCTGTGATCACGTTCTTCCAGCCGGACGATCCCCAGGTGACGCTCGTCGATCACCCCCTTGGCGGCGTCGACGACCCCTTCGTGGTGGGTGAAAACGAGCACCTGCGTGTGCGCACCGAGAGCAGCGAGGGATCGCAGGGCAGCCGCGCTGCGGAGGTCGTCGAAGTTCACCAGCACGTCGTCGAAGACCACCGGGAGCGGCTCGCCGAGATGGGACAGTTCGTACTCGATCCCCGCCAGTCGCAGGGAGAAATAGAGCTGGTCCCTGGCACCATCGCTCAGTTGCTCGACCCTGCACGGGTCGCCGTTGCGCCGCTGGGCGAACAAGACCTCCTGCGCACCGACGGCGTCGGCGACCAGCTTCACGAACGCTCCCCCGGTCACATCGGCGAAGATCTCGCCTGCCCGGTCCAGGATCGGGCCTCGGTGCCGCTCGCCGTAGTTGGCGACCACCTGGCGAAGGACGGTCGCCGCCACCGCCGTACGGGCGTACTCGGCGGCCGCAGTCGCGGCCCTGGCGAGATCGCTCTGCGCGTCCTGCTCGATGTCGGCCGCTGTGCCCGCGTCACTCACCGCTTCGAGCCGGTTCGTCGCCTCGCCGAGCGCGCGCTGTGCCGCGCCGACCGCCTCCTCCAACTGGGCGATGTCGTCCTGCAGGGTCGACACGACGGCCGCGAGCTGGTCTCCGTCCGCACGCGCCTGCGCGCTCTCGGCCAGGATCTCTTCGAGCGTGCGCCCCGCCCCTTGTTCGACGAGCGTCTTCTCGAGCCCAGCGACCTCCTCGCGCAACGCATGGATCCGCTGCGCCCGAGCGGCCACCGAGGCGACGTCCTCGTCCGGCGTGCAACGAGCCTCTGCGCGCAACGCGTCGAGAGTGGCGGCCACGACGCGCACGTCCGTCTCGGCGGCCTCCAGTTCCTCGCTCAGCTCGTCGAGCTGCTCGCGGAGCGCCCGACGCCGGCCAGCTGCCTCCACGGCGGCATCCCAGCGCTTTCGCAGCGCCGGCACCACCGTCATCGGGTCGGCAGCACCCTCAGCACCTCGAGCACCTTCAGCACTGCGAGCACCTTCAGCACCTCGAGCACCTCCGACAAGGGCCAGCGTCGACGCCGCTCTTTCCACCTGAGTGCGGTAGTCGATGATCTCGCGTTCTACGAGCCGGATGCGGTCGTCGAGGCTCGCCACTTCCCGGCGGGCGCTCTCGAGGTCGCGCAGCGCTCGCACGGCCCCCAATGCCGCCGCCGGTGCGGTCCCGCCGGCGAGACGAAGCGGCACGAGCGCGGCCGACCAGGACTCCTGCCAGCTGGCGAGCCGCCGTTCGGCCTCCTCGAGGTCGCTCGCCCGAACCGTCCGCTGGCCGAGTGCCCGCTCGAGGCTCTCCTGGAGGCGAGCGCGGGCCTGAGCCTGTTGCACAGCGGCCTCCACGACATCTTTGGCTCGTGCGACCAGCATCGCCAAGGGCGTCTCCGCGGGCGGCGCCTCGAGCACACCGAGCCTCACGAGGGCTTCGCTCACGGCCTCAGCCGACCCGAGGACGGCCCGTGTCTCGACCCGGACCGCGTCCTCGGCCTTCTTGACGTCGCTGATCAGGGCGAGAAGATCACCGTACCCGGAGCGCCAGTCGACCATCTCCGTCGGGCTCCCAGCTTCGACACCGATGCGAGCCCACCGCTCCGACCACCGCGTCTGGGCGGTCTCCCCCTCCTCCTCGAGCGCATCCAGCCGCCTCGCGACGTCCGCTTCCTCGTCGTCCGCCTCCTGTGCCTGGGCCCGGAGGTGCTCGAGCATCGAGAGGTCTGCGGCGTGCAGGTAGCGCTCGTCAGCGGCCGCGTCGGCGTCGGCGACCGCCACCTCGTAGGCCTCCGCCAAGCGACGAACGGACGCGTTCGGGTCGCTCGACCCGTTCGTACGGTCGCCCGTCGTCGGGACTGTGGCCCCCAGGACCCCCCATTCCCCGATCGCCGCGGCGATTGCGCCGACGCTTCCCTCGGCGGCGACTCCCAGCGCCCGGCGAACGAGCGACCAGCCGGCGTCCCGACGGCCCCGAGCCTGCTCGAGCCGCTCGGGCTCCGGGAGGCCGGGTTTCGCCAAGAGCGCCTCGATCGCGCGAGCCAACTCCCTTCGCTTGTGCGCGATCTCTCGTCGCTCCTCCTCGAGCCGCTGGCGCCGCTCGGCCAGCGCTCGCATGGCAACGCTCGCCTCGGCGATCTGGACAGGGGTCGGAACCGGGAGCCCCTCCAGCTCTTCGAGCGAGCGGCCTGCAAGACCGAGGCGGTTTGCCAGCGCGATCGCGTCGCTCCGAAGACGGGCGGCCTCCTCCCTCGCTGCGTCGAGCACCTGGACCCTCGGGAGCACCGGAGCGGCCACCTCGAGGGCACGTACGAGCTCGTCGGTGCCCGCGGGCTCCGGGAGGTCTTGGAGCCGCTCGCGGTCGGCTGCGATCGCCCCATCGAGGGCGGCAAGCTCCCGAGCAGCACTCGTCGCTGCTTCCACGAGCGCGGCATGGGCATCCGCGAGCGCCTCGACACCGGCCAGCTGCGCGTCGGAGACCACCCAGTCGCGGGCTGCCTCCCCCGGCCCGATGCCGACCCGACGGAGGCAGCCGTCGAGCCTGCCCCTCGCCTCCTCCATCCGAACCCGGATCTCGGGAAGCTCTCGACGGTTGGCCTCGTAGCGGTCCAGCCCTCCGACGACGACCTCGATCACTTCCGCCCGGTCGAGCACGGCGTCGTCGACGAATGCAGAGGCGAGCTGCTCTTGCAGCTTGGTCCTCCGCAACGCGATCGAGCTTCGCCGCTCCTCAGCCATGTCGAGCACCTTCAGGGCTGAGAGCGCTCTTTCGGCCCACTCGATGGTGGCCACCGTGCCTTCCCCGGCGACCAGCTCGAGCTCGTCAAGAAGTTGCGAACGCGCTGCGACGAGCGGCAACGCGGTCCGGACGCGCTCTCGCCGGGCCAGCTCGGCACGGCGTTGCTCCAGATTCGATCGGAGCCCGGCGACGTGCTCCCGAGCCTCGGCGACAGCAGCTCGACGCAGGTCGACCTCTCGGGATCGGACCCGCGCCTCCCTCGCCCGGCGCATCGCCTCCCGGTACGCCGTGAGCGACTCGACAACCGGCTGGCGGCGACCGCTCTCTTTGTACAGCGCACCGGACCGGGCGTCGAGGCGCTGCAAGACCTGGCCGAGCGACCCCGTACCGAGACCGGCGCCGAACACGAGCCGCCCGATCTCGCCCTCCGCGTCCAGCAGCTCATCGGAACCCGTGCGCAGCTCGTCGTGGTCGATGCAGAACAGCCGCTCGTACAGCTCCTTCGTCGTGCCACCCAGGAACGCCGTCACCGCGGACTCCGGCAGCAGGTTCCCGTCGCCGTCCACGACCCGCGCCGTCCCGATGCCCTGACGAACGAAGTGCAGCTCGACACCGCCTGCAGAGCGCAGCAGTGCGCCGACCCGCAGTCCGGCCGGCCCGTAGCGGTAGGCGTCCCCGGCCCCCCGAGGAAAGCCCCACAACGCGGCGAGCAGCGCCCGGCGGGCCGTCGACTTGCCTGCCTCGTTCGGGCCGACCACGATCGTGAGCCCGCTCCTCGGCTCCGACAGGTCCAACGTCTTATCCCTGTAAAGGCCGTATGCCAGCAGCTCCAGGCGCTCGACGCGCATCAAGCACCTGCCTCGAGCTCCGCGAGCAGCAGCTCCTCCGCTTCGGCGAGGAGCTCGTCGTACCCCGCAACGTCGAGGACGCCCGCACCCAGGCGAAGCGCCTCCTCGAGCTCGCGTCCGAACCGCCGCCGCACGCGTGCCACGACTTCGCCGATCTCGGCATGCCAGCGTTCGACAACCTCAGTGCCGCTCACGAGCGGCTCAGACGTGAGGGGACCCGGGGCCCGGCCGCCGGAGGATCCAGGATGCTCCCGGCTACCGCGGAGCAGAGCGAAGGCGTCCTGGACGGCGGCGACCGCCTCCCCGCTCACTGCTTCGCGTCCGCCCGCGGAAGGTGGCGGCCGAAGCTCGATCCGCTCAAGCCACAGGTCGTCGCCCCCGCCCCCAGCGTCGGCACGCAACTGGGTCTCGTACCGTTCGGGATGCCGTAGCCACTCCCGGCTCACCGATGCGCTCGGTCGCAGCACGACTCGTACGGCGTGCAGCTCGGCAGGGAAGGCGTCGTCCGGCTCGGTCGAAGCGCAAGCCCGCAGCTCGGCCAGCTCGGCGACCGCCCTCTCCAGGGCCTGCTCCACGCTCTCGGCATCCCTCAGGTCGACCTCGCACCGCTCCCAGCGCACCGGAGCAAGATCGCGGCGGGCGACCTTCGTGACCGTGTCGCCTTCGTACTCGACGATCGTCACTCCCTTGGAGCCTGCCTCGCCCACGTCCCGGCCCTGAAGATTTCCGGGAAAGACCACGTGCACCCCGTCGACGAGGTGCTGCTCGCGCTCGTGAACATGCCCCAACGCCCAGTAGGAATAACCCCGACGGCTCAGCCCTTCGAGCGTGCACGGTGCGTAGGGATCATGGCCGGGACGCCCATCGAGCGACGTGTGCAGGACCCCGACGTTGAGAGCCCCGTCGACCGGGGGGAGGTAACCCGCCGACAGGTCGTCGGCCACGGCCCGGGTCGCGTAGCTGCGGCCGTGGAGGACCGCACCTGCGGCCTCGAGGATCACTTGGCCGGCAGTGTCGTGAGGGAAGACCGACACGTTGTCGGGCAGCGTGAGGCGCTTCGTGATCTCGTTGGCGGCGTCGTGGTTGCCGTAGGCGATGACGACGGGGATCCCCTGCTCGCGCAGCACATGGAGCCGCCGCTGGAGGAACATCGCCGTCTGGAAGTCGTCGCGGTCCCCGTCGTAGAGGTCGCCGGCGATGACCACGAACGCG
>JAJYYT010000160.1 GCA_021800645.1 Actinomycetes bacterium | reverse complement strand
GGACGGCGGCGTCGGCGATGTCGGCCCCGAGGTGGAATGCCGCCGTGCCTGCCGGCCAGTAGCTCGAGCACTCGCTCCCCGTGATCGTCCGCCAGGGGAACAGCGCACCGGCCAAGCCCATCTGCGCGGAACGCTGCCGGGCCTGGGGGAGGGTCGACTGCCGCCACCGCAGGGCGTCGGCGGCCGCCGTGGGCGCGGTGTAGGTGAGCACCGGAAGGACGAACGTCTCGGTGTCCCAGAACGTATGACCGTCGTAGCCGGGTCCAGTCAGCCCCTTGGCGGCGATGGCCCGCTCCTCCCCGCGGGCACCCGCCTGGAGGGTATGAAAGAGGGCGAAGCGCACCGCCTGTTGGAGCTCGTCGTCACCGTCGATCTCGACGTCCGCCCGCCCCCAGAAGCCGTCGAGGTAGGAACGTTGGGCGGCGACGAGGCCATCCCAGCCGGCGTGCAGCGCCTCGGCCAGGGCCGCGTTGACCTGGTCGCGCACCGCCGGCAGCGACCGCTCGTCGGACCAGCCGTACGCCAGCAGCTTGACGACCCGCAGCGGCCGTCCCGGTGCGGCAACGGCGCTGAAGGTCACTCGGGCCAGGTCCTCGAAGGCCTCGACGTCGGCGTGGGTCCCCGGCGGACCGTCGACCACGTGGTCCATGGCCGCCCCGATGCGCATCCTGCTCGTCGCCGTCGACTGGACGAGCACGGCTCTCGTGCCGTGGCCCACGTGGAGCTCGTGGCGCAGTGGGGCGGAGGGGACGCTCTCGGCTCGTGGATCGCCGGCACGGGCGGGCAGCGGCTCGTTGGCCACCAGCTCCGACTGGACGACCACGGGCAGTTCGACGTCGAGCGGCTCGACGTCGTAGGCGATGGCGGCGACGGCACGCTGGACGAACGACACGAGCCGGGTGGAGGTGACCCGTACGCCCTGGCCGGTCGGAGAGCGCCACGTGGCGCGTCTGCGCAGCACGCCAGCACGCAGGTCGAGCACTCGGTGGTGGTCTACCAGCACGCCGGTGCGGACGTCGAAGAGCTCGTCGTCGACCAGCAAACGGATGAGCTTGCCGTTGGTGACGTTCACGACGCTCTGGCTCGACTCGGGGTTCCCGTAGCCGGCCTCGGCAGTTGGAAGCGGGCGCAGCTCGTAGCAACCGGCCAGGTAGGTCCCAGGCAGGCCAGACGGCTCCCCTTCGTCGAGGTTCCCGCGGAGCCCGATATGGCCGTTGGACAGGGCGAAGAGCGACTCGGTCTGGGCCAGTGCCGCGAGGTCGAGCGAGACCTCCGAGAGCGCCCACGGCTCGGTCGGGAAGGCGGGGTGCCGGATCACGGTGCGCTCAGCAGCTCGGCGAGGTCGTCGACAACGATGTCGGCTCCGTTCGCCCGCAGCTCGTCCGCCTGCCTGGCTCGGTCCACCCCGACCACCCAGCCGAAGTGGCCGGCTCGACCGGCTGCCACGCCAGCCAGGGCGTCCTCGAACACCGCGGCGTCGGCAGGGGGAACGCCGACCAGACGGGCGGCGGCGAGGTAGGTGTCGGGCTCGGGCTTGCCCGCCAGATGCTCACGGGCAGCGACCACCCCGTCGACCACCACGTCGAAGAGCCCGCCGATCCGGGCAGCGGCGAGCACCGCCCGACAGTTGGCGCTCGCCGACACCACGGCGCAACGCAGGCCGGCGCGACGTGCTGCCTGCACGAAGCGGACCGAGCCCTCGTAGGCTTCGACCCCGCCCGTAGCGAGCAAGCTTACGAGGGCGGCGTTCTTCCGGTTCCCGATCCCGCAGACGGTCTCCGCGTCCGGAGGATCCCCGGGATCGCCGTCGGGCAGGGTGATCCCCCTCGAGGCGAGAAAGGTACGCACGCCGTCGTAGCGCGGTCGACCGTCGACGTACTCGTCGTAGTCGGCATGCTCGTCGAAGGGGACGAACGGCTCACCTCGTTCCTCGGCGCGGCGGCGCAGGTAGTCGTCGAAGGTCGTCTTCCAGGCTGCCGCGTGCACGCTGGCCGTCTGGGTGAGGACGCCGTCGAGGTCGAAGAGGCACGCACGTGTCGAGGCCGGTAGGCCCAGCTCGCCGACGACGACCGATCCGGGGCGACGAGGCTTCTGGGCTCGCGCCGGCACCTTCGCACCACCGGCGTTCGCCGCCCGGTCAGGCCGTAGCGTCGCCCGCGTTCCAGTCATGGTCAGAGGGTGCGACACACCAGGCCCTGTCGGCCAGGGTCCAAGGTCACCTCGGTCCCGTCTCGGCCGAGCTCGCCGAGGGCAACCCGCCCGACGCGGCACAGGCCCGCCCGACACCCCACGGCCGAGACCTGCCGTTCGGCCCTGGGCATCGTGTCCCTATGCTCCTAAGGTGGCGAGGCGATGGCACGAGCAACGGGAACCAGGCACCGCTCCGGCTGGGCTGGACGCTCTGTCGTCGGAGGAACGGTGAGCCGGTGAGCACGGGCCCACTCGACACGGACGGGCTCGAGCTGCTCGACGCCTACTGGCGAGCAGCGAACTACCTCTCGGTCGGGCAGATCTACCTGCTCGACAACCCGTTGCTCGACGAGGAGCTCCGCCCCGAGCACATCAAGCCGCGCCTGCTCGGCCACTGGGGCACGACACCCGGGCTCAACTTCGTCTACGCCCACCTCAACCGGGTGATCCGAAACTGGGACCTCGACGCCTTCATGGTCTTCGGACCGGGACACGGTGGACCCGCTGCCGTGGCCAACGCCTACCTCGAGGGGACCTACTCCGAGGTCTACCCGCACGTCAGCCGCGACAAGGACGGCATGCGAGCCCTGTTCCGACAGTTCTCGTTCCCCGGCGGCGTGCCGTCGCACGTGGCTCCCGAGACACCCGGCTCCATCCACGAAGGCGGCGAGCTCGGCTACTCGCTGTCCCACGCCTACGGGGCCGCCTTCGACAACCCGGACCTCTTCGTCTGCTGCGTCGTCGGAGATGGCGAAGCAGAGACCGGACCGCTCGCCACCTCGTGGCACTCCAACAAGTTCCTCAACCCTGTGACCGACGGCGCCGTCCTGCCCGTCCTCCACCTGAACGGGTACAAGATCGCCAATCCCACCGTGCTCGCCCGCATCCCCGACGACGAGCTCACCTCCCTCCTCGAGGGCTACGGGCACACCGTGCACTGGGTCTCCGGCGACGACCCGGCGACCATGCACCAGCTGATGGCCGAGACCCTCGACCAGGTCGTCGCCGAAGTCCTCGAGATCCAGCGCCGAGCCCGTCAGGGCGGCGACACCGGACGGCCTCGGTGGCCGATGATCGTGCTCGAGACCCCGAAGGGCTGGACGGGGCCGAAGACCCTCGACGGCGTCCCGGTGGAGGGGACGTGGCGCGCCCACCAGGTACCCATTCCCGACGTCGCGACCAATCCGGAGCACCTCGCCGCGTTGCGATCGTGGCTCGAGAGCTACCGCGCCGACGAGCTCTTCGACGAGCACGGCTCGCTCCGCGCCGAACTGGCCGAGCTCCCTCCCCGGGGCCCGCGGCGCATGAGCGCAAACCCGCACACGAACGGTGGGCTCCTGCTCTCCGACCTCGAGCTCCCGGAGTTCCGCGACTACGCGGTCGAGGTCGGCGCTCCGGGTGCAGCGACCAGCGAGGCGACCCGCGTCCTCGGCACCTTCCTGCGCGACGTGGTGCGGGCCAACCCGCACACCTTTCGCGTCTTCGGACCGGACGAGACGGCGTCCAACCGCCTCGACGCCCTCTTCGAGGCGACCGACCGCCAGTGGGGGGCCGAGCGCCTCGACACAGACGACCACCTCGCTCCCGAGGGCCGGGTGATGGAGATGCTCTCGGAGCACCAGTGCCAGGGCTGGCTGGAGGGCTACCTGCTCACCGGGCGCCACGGCCTCTTCAACTCGTACGAGGCGTTCGTGCACATCGTCGACTCGATGTTCAACCAGCATGCCAAGTGGCTGAAGGTGACCCGGCAGCTCCCGTGGCGCAGGCCGTTGGCCTCGCTCAACTACCTGCTCTCCTCGCACGTCTGGCGCCAAGACCACAACGGCTTCAGCCACCAGGACCCGGGGTTTCTCGACCACGTCGTCAACAAGAAGGCCGAGATCGTCCGGGTCTACCTACCGCCCGACGCCAACTGCCTCTTGTCGGTGATGGACCACTGCCTGCGGAGCCGCCACTACGTGAACGTCGTGGTGGCGGGCAAGCAGCCCTCGCTCGACTACCTGGCCATAGACGACGCCGTCCTCCACTGCGCCCGGGGTGTGGGCATCTGGGAGTTCGCCTCCAACGACGAGGGCGACCCCGACGTGGTGATGGCCTGCTGCGGAGACGTGCCCACCCTCGAGACGTTGGCCGCCGTCGACCTCCTCCGCCGAGGGCTGCCCGACCTCAAGGTCCGCGTGGTGAACGTCGTCGACCTGATGCGCCTCGAACCCGACACCGAGCATCCCCACGGCCTCCCCGACCGCGAGTTCGACACCCTGTTCACCGAGGACAAGCCCGTCGTCTTCGCCTTCCACGGCTACCCCTGGCTCGTCCACCGCCTCACCTACCGCCGCACGAACCACGCCAACATCCACGTCCGCGGGTACAAGGAGGAGGGGACGACCACCACCCCCTTCGACATGGTCATGCTCAACGACCTCGACCGGTTCCACCTCGTCATGGACGTGGTCGACCGGGTGCCCGGGCTCGGGTCGCACGCCGCGGAGCTGCGCCAGCGGATGGTGGACGAGCGGGCGCGGTGCCGCGCCTACGCGCGTTCGGTGGGCGAGGACCCGCCTGAGGTCGCCGAGTGGACCTGGCCACGGTGAGCTCGTGGGACCTCCCGGCGGCCGCTGCCGGGTCGGGCCGGTCGGACGGGCACGTCCTCGTCGTCAACGCCGGCTCGTCCAGCCTCAAGCTGTCGGTGCTCGATGCCGCCGACCAGCTCGTCGCCTCGGCGTCGGTGCCGGCCGACCGGGGGACGGCCGAGGCGGCGGCGCTCGGGGACGAGCTCGGCTGGGTGCTCGCGGAGGCCGGTGCCGAGGCAGGGCGCGGCCTCGCCGCCGTCGGGCACCGCGTCGTCCACGGAGGCACCGACCTCGTCGCCTCCGTCGTGGTCGACGCCGACGTCCGGAACCAGCTCGAGGCGCTCACCGACCTCGCCCCGCTCCACCAGCCGACGTCGCTCGCCGCCCTCGACGCCGTCAGTCGACTGCTCCCCGACGTGCCGGCGGTGGCGTGCTTCGACACGGCGTTCCACGCCACGCTCCCGCCGGCGGCCGCCACCTACGCGCTGCCCTCCGAGTGGCGGCGCCGCTGGCGCCTCCGGCGCTTCGGCTTCCACGGCCTCTCCCATGCCTACGCGTCCCGGCGCGCCGCCGCGATCGTCGACCGCCCGCTCGGTAGCCTCCGCACCGTGACCTGCCACCTCGGGGCGGGAGCGTCGCTGGCCGCCGTCTCCGGGGGCGTCTCGGTCGACACCACCATGGGCTTCACCCCGCTCGACGGGCTGGTGATGGCCACCCGCTCGGGCAGCGTCGACCCCGGGC
>JAJYYT010000159.1 GCA_021800645.1 Actinomycetes bacterium | reverse complement strand
GATCCGAACCCGTCGCGCGCCTCTACAGTCGGGATGACCACCGCCTGCCGCAGCGCGCCGTCGCTCCCTGGTTCGCAGCGTGCGATCACCCGGTTGGTCCGGATGGGGACGCCGCGCCGGGCGAGGGAGGCGACGTAGGCGGCAGCCTCGCTCGCCTTGCTCGGATGGTGCGCCAGCGCCGCGAAGATCGGCGTCAGCCGGCCGGCCGGCAAGGCTTCGACGACGGCGAGGACCTCGGCACCGGCGTCCGCCAGGCTGGTGGCGACCGGGAAGAGGAACGGACCGGACCCCGCGACCAGCAGCCGGCGACCGACCAGCTGACCGTGCGCCTTGAGCAGGGACTGGGCGGCGCCTGCGCTGACCACGCCCGGCAGCTCCCAGCCGGGGAAGGGGACGAGGAGCTCGGTGGCGCCCGGGGCGAGCACCGCGGCGGTCGCCTGGACCCGTCTTCCATCCTCCAGCCACGCGACGACGCCGCCCGGTGCGGCGCGGAGCTGCCAGACCGCGGCCCCGGTGGCGACGACGAGCCCCGGTGGGTCGGCGAGCCTCGGATGGCGAGCCGCGAGCTGGGGGCCGATCGGCCTGGCACCTCCTGTCTGGTCCGACGATGGCTGGCGGTACAGCTGGCCTCCTAGTCGCGCTGCATTGTCGACGAGCACGACCGAGACCCCGCGTCCGATCGCGGCCTCGGCGGCCGCCAGTCCCGCCGGACCTCCCCCGACCACGAGGACGTCACCGCGCAGCGCTCGTGCGGCGTTCCCCGCCGCCCTGGCGCCCCCCGTGTCTTCGCCAGAGCGCTTCTCGAGTGGCCCGACCTCGATGGAGCCCCGCGACACCGACGTGCGGAGCGCGTCGCCCTCGTGCAGCGGCGTGACGCACGCGCGCACCGCGTGCGCGGAGCCCACGTCGACGAGGCAGTCGAAGCAGTTGCCGATCCCGCACAGGAGCCCGCGCGCTGCGCCCGTCGACCGGGTGCGACGCCAGGACCGGACCCCGTTGGCGAGAAGGGCGGACGCGACGCTCGCACCGAGCGGGGCTTCGAGCGGCCGGCCGTCGAACGTGAAGTGCACCTCGAGGTCTGTCACATCACGGCTCCGGTCGGGTCTCGGTCGTCTTCGAGAAGCGAGCCGGATCGAAGGGTTGCAGCCCTACCGGTGGCACCGTCTTGCAGAGGAGGCACTGCACGGCTTCGGCGGTCGCGAGGGAAAGGCCGATGCCCGCACCCTCGTGGCCGGTCGCGTGCAGCAGCCCAGGGACGCGAGCGTCCCATCCGATCGCCGGGAGCCGGTCGGGCGTCGCAGGCCGGAACCCCACGTACGTCCGCAGCAGTTTGGCGGCGGCCAGCCCCCGGAACAGCCTGATCGCCCTCGCGGCGATGCTGGCGACGATCTGGGGGTCCGGCACCGCCGACCAGCCCACGAGCTCACGGGAAGAGCCGAGCAGCATCGTGCCGCTGGCGGTCGCCTCCACGACGCTCGAGCAGCGCCATCCGTCGTCCTGGTCGTGGATCGAGCCCACGTAGTCGGCCTCGTAGACCTTGTGGGCCGTGACGACGGGCATCGGCTCGGTCACGAGCACGTGCCCCCTGCGCGGAGCGACAGGGAGGTCGGATCCCAAGCGCGCGGCGAGCTCTCCCGCCCAGGACCCCGCGGCGTTCACGACCGCCGTGCCGACCCGTAGCGACCCGAGCGTCGTCTCGAGCGCCTGCGAGCCCCTCGGAGTGGTACGCCACCCGCACACTTCGGTACCCCGCATCATTCGACAGCCATTGGCCGCGGCCTGCGCGAGCAGGTGGGCGACCGCGTACATCGGCTGTACCTGGGAGTCGGCCTCGTAGAAGACCGCCCCGGCCACCTCGCCACTGAGGTGCGGCTCGGCGTCGACGAGCTCGGTGCCGCCCAGGTGGCGGATCGCGACACCGGCGGCCTCCTGTGCCGCGGCGAGGGCCTGGAGCGCCGCGAGCTGCGCCTCGTCCCACGCCACCACGAGCCCGCCCTTGCGCTCGAGCTCGATCCGTTCGGCGGCCTCGGCGTCGACCTCCTGCCAGAGGACGAGGCTGCGCAGCGCGAGGTCCAGCTCCGGGCCCGGGAGCTTGTCCGAGACGAGCAGGTTGCCCTCTCCTGACGAGCTGGAACCGGCGGCGGGCCCTGATCGCTCGAGGAGGCACACCTCCGCACCGGCCCTCGCCAGTCGGGCGGCGATGGCGGCGCCCACGATGCCGGCGCCCACGACCACGACGTCTGCGCCCGCAGGGAGCTCGTCGCTCCACTTCGGGCCGGCGAGCTCGCTCAATCCTGTCGGCCGAGCAGGAACCCCGTCGGGTAGGGGTCGTCGGGGTCGAGCAGATAGCTGGCGAGGCCCGTGATCCAGGCTCTGCCCCGGAAGCTCGGCAGGACCGCGTCGAACTCGCCGACCTTCGCCGTGCCGAGGAGTCGTCCGACGAAGCGGGAGCCGATCACCGACGCGTGGACGTAGTCCTGCTCGAGACCGAGCGCCCCCCGGGCGTGGAGCTGCGCCATGCGGGCGCTCGTGCCCGTGCCGCACGGTGAGCGGTCCAGCCAGCCCGGGTGGATCGCGGTGGCGGCCCGCCCGGACACCTCGCCGTCGCCTGGTTCGGTGAGCATGACGTGGTGGCAGTAGTCGACCGTGGTGTGCTCGGGGTGACAGAACTGCAGCTGGTCGTTGACCGCGGCCATGACGGCGAGACCTGCCTGGATCAGCTGGTCGTGCGCGCCGGGGTCGACCTGGAGGCCGAGTGCCGCCGCGGGCAAGATGGCGTAGAAATTGCCGCCCCATGCGAGGTCCAGCACCACGGAGCCGATGCCGGGAACCTCGACCGTCGCGTCGCGCAGGTGCAAGTAGGCCGGGACGTTGCGGATGGTGACGCTCGTCGCGTGGCCCTCCTGCACGTCGACCGAGGCGCTGACGAGCCCGGCGGGCGTGTCGAAGCGGATGACCGTCTCGGGCTCCTTGACTTCGACCATGCCGGTCTCGACGAGCACGGTGGCGGCGCCGATGGTGCCGTGCCCGCACATCGGGAGGCATCCCGACACTTCGATGAACACGACGCCGACGTCGGCGTCCGGGCGCGTGGGTCGCTGCAGGACGGCGCCGGACATCGCGCTGTGCCCGCGCGGCTCGTGCATGAGGAAGCGGCGGATGTGGTCGCGCTCGTGGATGACGTAGAGCCGCCGATCGGCCATGGTGTCGCCCGGCAGCTCGCCGAACCCTCCCGTCACGACCCGCGTCGGCATGCCTTCGGTGTGGCTGTCGACGGCGGTGACGACCAGGCTCGACCGCATCAATCGCTCTCGACGAATTGGCGGACCTGGTGGCGGACCTGGTCGGCGTCTTGGGGCACCAGCGGCAGCCGAGGCAAGCGGACCGCGCCGCCGACGAAGCCCGTCTCGTCCATCGCAAGCTTGATCGCCTGCACGAATCGTGGGTCCGCGTCCCAGCGCAGAAGCGGGAGCATCCGCAGGTAGAGGCCGATCGCTTCGTCCCACCGGCCAGCACGGCAGAGGCCGTGGAGCTCGACCGACGCCGCCGGGAAAGCGTTGGCGAACCCGGCGATCCAGCACGTCGCGCCCATGAGGGCCGCCTCGACGTAGGTGTCGTCGCAACCACAGATGACTTGGAGGCGAGGAGCCGACTGACGAATGGCCGCGACTCGACGGACGTCCTGAGAGAACTCCTTCACGGCCACGATCGCGTCGTTCTCAGCCAGACGAGACAACAGGCTCGGGGTGAGGTCCACGCGGGTCGAGAAGGGGTTGTTGTAGGCGATGATCTCGACTCCGGTCCGTCCCACCTCGTCGAAGTGGGCGACGACCTCGTCAGGGGTCGGCGTGTGCGCGGTCGGGGGGAGGCACATGACGGCTCGGCATCCGAGCGAGGCCGCCGCGTCCGCCCACCGCCGGGCCTCCGCGGCGGACTTGCCCGAGACCCCCGGTACGATCTCGACGCGTCCGGCTGCTGCGTCCAGGGTCGCCTTGACGACGCCCGAGCGCTCGTCGTCGGTCAGCGCCTCGTACTCGCCGAGCGAACCACACGGCACGATGCCGTGGACCCCGCGCTCGATCAACTGCTCGCAATTCCGACCCAGTGCGTCGAGATCGAGCGCGCCGTCCGGACCGAAAGGCGTGGCGATGGCCACGTACACGCCTTCGAACCTCGGCTCAGCTCTTCTCTCCATGCGTTCGCCTCCGATCCCGTCGATCGCTCCAGGCGGCAGGTCCATCGACCGGTCATTGGCACACTAACCCTGGCCCGTTGCGCTGGCCACGGACATTGCTCCAAGGAGTGGTGCGTAGTTTGGGACGTTTGTTCAAGCGGGCCCAGCTGTGGCAGCCTGAGGCTGGGCACATGGACACCGGGTCCGCTCCACGGCGGAGCCGGAGCGCGTGTCGGCCCAGCTGCTCCATCCCCTCAACTTGCCGGCGATCGTCACCGCTTGGCCGTGCGAGACTGCCGAGCACGCGCATCGCCGTGAGCCACCGCTGCTCGGACCTACAGGTGCGTTCCAGTAACGGTGGCCGGATGGGACTGGCCAGGAGGAGAGGAGGAGCGCGAGGCTGATCGGATCGCGAGAGCAACGGTGGTTGTGCGAGCGCCGTGGGGAGGGCGCGCTCCTCTCCGACAAGTTCGACAGGGACCTTTCGTGCAGGTCGTGCTCGTCCCGGGACGTTGGTATCCCAAGGTGGCAAATACGATGAAGGGCGTGAAGCCGGCGAACCGACGCATCGTAGACGCTCAGTGAATCAGTGAACCAGTCGACTCTACCTGGTCGACCTGCAACGAAACCAAGGCCGGTCCAATCTGCTCTGTCTGTTCTGTCTCCTCGATGCTCACCTCGTATGGCACCTGCGCAAGGCCTGGGCGCCGCTCACAATCCGCGACGAGGAGCCACCGCAGCGCACAGACCGGGCGGCGACCGCCCAAGTGGAAGGAGTGCACCTCACAAGGGCTTCTCGATCACTTGGCGAACCTCGCGCGCAACCCCTCCACGGTGCCGGGAACCACCGTCGCCTTCGGACGTCTCTTCGAGCCGACCGAGGCCCTGCGAAAGGCTTTCGAGCTCGTCGAGGTCCCGATCCCGCTGCGCCTCGCGTAGTCAGCAACGAGTCGACGTCCGCAGCGAACATCCCTGGCCAGCCTGGAGAAACGGCAGTTCCCGGACGTACTTCCGTCTACTATGCAGTTGTGCAGGTGCAGGTGCAGGTGGAGGAGGCGGCGAGCCAGTACGTGCAAGCGCACGGCGGCTCGCTCTGGGTGCGTTCCTCTCGCCAGCGCTGCTGCTATGGAACGACGTGGCTCCGTTCGACGACTCGCCGACCGCGGGACGCCACACGTTATGCCCCGCTCCCGGTCGAAGGCCCCGTCAGGGTCTTCTTCCTTGCTGCTGCGGGCTGCCCGCGGCGACTCGACATCAAACTGCGCGGGGTGCTTCGCCGGCGACCTGTCGCGCTGTGGGACGGCTGCGTCTTCAGGCTCTGAGGTAGATCTGCTCGAAAGACGGCTACGACATC
>JAJYYT010000158.1 GCA_021800645.1 Actinomycetes bacterium | reverse complement strand
CGAGAGCGCAGACATGGACGATCCCGCCTACGTCCTCGCGCGCCAGCTCGCGGTCGACGAGATCGTGCATGCCGTTTCGGCGAGCGCGCGCGCACCGGTGATCGACGCCGGCGAGGCCGAGGCCTGGCTGGAGGTCCTGGGGATGACCCTGTCTCGCCAGTGCGCGGAACGCGGGCTGCGGACCGAGGAGGACCGGGCGAAGCTCGACGCCCAGGACGAGGCGGTGATCCGGGTCGCCTACGCGCTCCAGGTCGGCCTCATCGACGCGCTCGACGACCCGCAGAGCTAGCCGTCGGCTCGCCGCGCCGTGGCTGGTAGGCCGACGGTCCCCCCGGTCGGCGACGTCGGTCAGCGCGCGGGGGGCACGGGTCGGAGCGGCCGGTAGGCGGGCTCCCACATGGCCGCGGCGACCGCGTCGTCGAAGCCGATCCGGTCCACGCCGGCGACCCCGTCCTCCGCCGCAGCCTGCGCAACCGCGGCAGCCACGGCGGCAGAGGTCTGCCGCAACGTGTCCACGGGGGGGAGGAGAGGCGCGCCTGCACTGGAGGCGTCGACCTCCCCGGCGACGGCGCGGGCGGCGGCGTGGAGCATCCGTGGAGTGACCCGCGACGCGCGCGCCACGATCACACCGAGGCCGAGGCCCGGGAAGACGAGTGCATTGTTGGCCTGCGCGACGGCGAAGGTCTCTGCGCCGATCGTCACGGGGGAGAAGGGGCTTCCCGAGGCCACGAGCGCCCGGCCCTGCGTCCACGACAACAGGTCGGCCGGCTCCGCCTCCGACAGGGAGGTCGGATTGGACAGCGGCATGACGATCGGCCGCTCGCAGTGTGCGGCCATCGTGCGAACGATCTCCTCGGTGAAGCTCCCGGGCTGCCCGGAGGTGCCGATGAGGATCGTCGGGCGGACCTGGCGGACCACCTCGGCGAGCCCGATCCTCCCGTCACTGTCCTTCTCGAAGGAGCGCACCTCTTCCTCGGGGCGTGCGAACGGCCGCTGGAAGTCGCGCAGTCTGCCTGTGGACGCGCGCAGGAGGCCCCGGCTCGACAACGCCCAGATCGCGCCCCGTCCATCGGATGCCCCGTCCTCGGCGATCGCAGCGGCGAGCTGCTCGGCGATGCCGATGCCGGCGCTGCCGGCGCCGTGGATGACGACCCGCTGGTCCTCGAGGCGGCCGCCGGTCGTCCGAAGGGCCGAGAGGACCGCCGCGAGCACGATGGCCCCGGTCCCTTGGATGTCGTCGTTGAACGTGAGGCGGTCGTCCTTGTAGCGATCCAGGACACGGCGGGCGTTGGAAGCGCCGAGGTCCTCCCAGTGCAAGAGCGCGCGGGGGAAGAGGCGGCCGGCGGTGCGCACATACGCGTCGATGAAGTCGTCGTAGGTGGAGACGTCCACGCGCGGGTGGCGGTTGCCGAGGTAGAGCGGGTCGTCGAGGAGCGTCTGGCGGTTCGTGCCGACGTCGAGGACGACCGGCAGCGTGCGGTCGGGGTCGATCCCGCCGGCCGCGGTGTAGACGGCCAGCTTGCCGATCGAGATCGCGATGCCGCCCACGCCCCAGTCCCCGATGCCGAGGATCGCCTCCCCGTCGGTCGCCACCACGACGTCGACGTCGTCGGGGCCGAGGCCGCTCGCGGCGAGGGACTGCTCGATGTCCTCGGCATGGTCCACCGAGAGGTAGACGTCTCGCGTGCCGCGGAACTCCGCGCTGAACCGCTGGATCGCCTCGCCGACCGTCGGCGTGTAGACGATCGGCAGCATCTCTGCGAGGTGGTCCTGCAGCAGCCGGAAGTAGAGGACCTCGATCCGCTCGTGCAGGAGCGTGAGGAAGACGTGCTTCGCCAGGTCGCTCTGCTGCGCCGAGAACTGCTGGTAGGCGCGTGCCGCCTGCACGTCGAGCGGGAGCACGCCGGGCGGCAGGAGCCCGACGAGCCCGAACGTCCGTCGCTCCTCAGGGGTGAAGGCGACGCCGTGCGTCAGGCGGGGATCCGAGAGGAGCTGGCGGCCCCGCAGCGCGGTGTCGAGAGGGCGCGGCTCCACCCCGCCACTCTAGAGGACTCTAGAGGTACGCCCGCATGTGGAACGCCCACGCCGTCGGTCCGGGGTGCAGTCTCCGGCCAGTGACGAACACCGGCTCCAGAAGCAGCCAGGAGCTGCGGTCCTCGTCGAGCCACGGCTCGGAGTCGACCAAGTCGCTCGTGCCCGGCGCGGGGTCGACGTGGTGGAGCTTGCCGCGCACCAGCACCGACCAGCCGCGCCGCGCGACCGGATCGACGCCGTCGATCTCGAACGCGACGTTCGCCGGCGCGTCGTCGATGGTGCCGCCAGGCCGGGTCCGGAGCCCCAGCCACCACTCGCCTTCGGCTCCGTCGGCGAACCGGTAGTTCGCCGGCAGGACCACCGGGAAGTCGCCGGCCATGAAGGCGATCCGCCCGAGATCTGTCCCGCGAAGGAGCGTCAGGCACTCCTCGGTGGAGAGCTCTTCGAGCCACGCATGACCTTCGGACTCGGCCATTGCACCTCCCTTCGAGGACCTGGTGCACGCCTTGGAAGGATCGTGGTGCACGCGGCGTGGTGCCGGCAGGGTCGAAGGTCCTGACGACCGTCCGCGGCCCCGTGCCGGGGCGTGGCGGGGGCGTGGTGCGGCGTGGCGGGAACGTGGTGCCCGGTCACCAGCGAGAAGATGCCACCGCACCGCCTGGGCCGGTCACTGGCCTAGGACCTGCATGCCCCAGGCGTTGGCGAGCGCCCCTGCGACCGCGTCCGCGAGCATGTCCGAGCCTGTGGCCGTGAGGTGGACTCCGTCGGGCGTCCGGACCTGCACCTGGCCGCCTGTCGGCCCGGTGACTGCCGCGGCGAACGACCCGCCGGGAGCGAGGGTTGCGTCCGAGGCGAGGTAGGCCGAGTCGCCCGGGTAGCGCGCGACGACCTCCTGCGCGATGCCGTCGAGGCGCGTCATGCCCGCATCGAGGAACGGGTCCTGCATCGCCGGCTCTCCTATCCACAGGACCCGCGCGCCGGCCCGCACCGATTCCGAAATGATCGATGTGACCCGCGCGGCGTACGCAGCGTTCCACGCCGGCGTGCCGTCGGCGAGGACCGTCGACCCTGTCACGATCGACTGGAGGTCGTTGGCGCCGAGGAGGACGATGACGACCTGGGGCCGTGCGCTGGCCAAGAGTCCGGCGAGCACACGCGGCCAGTCGTAGAAGCCGCTGTTCGACAGCCCGGTGTCGCTGCGAGCGGCCATGGTCAGCTGGACGCGGGTGGGGGAGAAGAGGTTCTGCATCGCGATGCCCAGGTCGACGCCGAGGGAGTCGCCGATCTCGAGCACCCGGAGCGGTGCGGCGCTCGTGGTGGTCGTAGTCGTGGGCGCGCTGACCGGGGGAGGGGAGCTGCCGGCTCCCGGGCCGGTCGGTGCCGATCCCGACGAGGACACGGGCGCGGACACCGTCCGGCCCGGCTTCTTGGCCCCCGGGGCACCGGGCACCGTCGCCGACCTCGCGCGGGCGGGCTGTCCGGAGGCGAGCTGCCAGGCGAGGATGGTCGCGACCGCCACGAAGAGCGAGAGCAGCACGACGAGCACGACGCGAAGAAACTGCCGCCTGTGTCGTGGCTGAGCGACGTCGCCCTCGGCCTCGGTCCGCTCGCGGTCCATGGGGTCCCTTCACCGCCTCGTCGTCAGTCCTCGGGGCGGGCGGCCCGTCCACCGGGATCGAATTGTACGCAGCGCGCGGTCCCCACGTCCCCGCCTGCCGCGCCGGCCTGCCGGGGTGCGCGGCGCGATGGCTAGTCGCCCGGGGCCAGGAGTCCCTCGCCGCGCGCTCGGCGGTCCGCGCGCCGGGCGGCGGGGATCGCCGAGAGGACGACAATGGTCGCGGCCATCCCCATGATCGCCGCATAGCCTTACGCCCAGCCGGCGCCGAGGCTGTAGAGGAGGCCCATGATCAGGTTGCCGAGGAAGAGCCCGGCGCTTCTCGCGGCAGAGAGGGCGCCGAACCCTCGTCCCGCCTGACCACCGGGTCTCAGGATCGACATCAGCGAGGGCTCGACGGTTGTCACGATGCCGAGCGAGAACCCAAGGGCGGCCACGCCGACCAGGAGGACAGCGACCGTCAGATGTGCGGCGTCGCCCACTGCGAGCAGCACTGCGCCGACGACGGCGAAGAAGTAGCCCAAGGTGCCGAGGTCGCGGAAGCGCCCGGCGATCCGGCTCCCAAGACGCGGTCCCGCCACATAGCCGGTCGCCGCGGAGACGGCGTTGAACAGCAGGAACGCCCCGATCCCCAAGGCTCTGCTCCCCCCGTCACGCGCGGTGGTGAGGATCGGGAAGCCGATGCTGTAGTACGTGAAGCCGAACAGCGCCGACGCCGCGAGCAGCGCGACCGCTCCTGGCAAGGGTGGCGCCGTGGCCTCGCTCGGTCCGGTCCCGCTCGGTCCGGTCCCGCTCGGTCGCACGCGTCGGTGCGCCGTAGCTGCAGTCGTGGTCCGCGTGAGCGAGAAGGTCGCCGCGGCCAAGGGCAGCACGCTGCCCAGGAAGATCCAGCTGAACGCGACATGCTCGACCACGCCGATGAGGACGTAGACCCCTGCGAGCGCTCCGCCACCGATGTCCAGGGCGTGCAGGAAGCCGAACACCGAGTTGCGGTCGCTCTCGTCGGGAACCGCCTCGACCAGCATCACTCGGCGCGAGGGCGTGCGAAGGTTGCGCGCCCACCACCCCGCGCACAGAAGGCCGATCGCTGCCGCGGGGCTCGCCCACAGTGCCGACAGGGACAGGAGGGGGATGAGCGCGTTGCCCCCGATGGCGACTTTCCGGTGGCCGATCCGGTCGCCGAGCAAGGCGCCCAGCCACGCGAACAACGTCCCGCCTCCGTACGCGATGGCGCTCGCGAGGCCGAATTCCCACACAGGCTGGTGCAGGACCAGGACCAAGAAGAGGGGGAAGCCCGCCCACACCGCCTGGTAGCCGGTGTCCGAGAAGAACGCTGAGAGGGAGATCGCCCAGACGTCCCGGGTGCGCCAGCGAGGCGCGCGCGCAGCGCCTGGCTCGACGCGCCGCCCATGACGCGGCGTCCTAGCTCCCATGGCACCCCGCTCCTTGTTGGTTGCGCCGACGTGCGCGTCGTCCGTCGCGGCCACACCTCACCGCGTTGTCGGCCGGCCGTCAGCTCCTTAATCTGGTCCAAGGGGGTCCGAGGGGCGTTCGCACCCTCGCGCGACGCGGTCAGCCGATGAGCGACTCGATCTGCTTGATGAGCTTGTCCTCGACTTCGAAGTTCCAGGCCGTGTCGGCCACGTCGACCACGAGGAAGAGATCGGAGATGAGCAAGGTCTCTACCGCAGCCACGCCGAGATGCTCCAGCCACTTGCCGATGCCCACGCGCACGGTGAAGTCGTTGGGCTCACCCGAGATCATGACGGTGAGCTGAACTTGCCCCCTTCCGCCGGACACCTCCTGCCAGCTCCGACTGGAGGAGGATGTAGGAATGGCGAAGGAGCCTTCGAGCAAGTACACCAAGCGCTACAGCGGCGAGTTCAAACGTGAC
>JAJYYT010000157.1 GCA_021800645.1 Actinomycetes bacterium | reverse complement strand
ACCACCCGGTCGCCGATGCTTTCGGACGGCGAAGCGGTCGCGTCGGCGAGCGCCGGCTCCACCTCCTGGCCGGCCCCGGGCTCGCCGGCGCGCTGCTCGTCGGGCTCGGGCTCGTCCTGCCGGGGCACATCGACGCCGAGCACGCCGAGCCCTGCGCACACGTCGGCACGAAGCCTCGAGGACCCCTCTCCCGCGCCACCCGTGAACACCAGCGCGTCGATCCCGCCGAGCGCGACGACCATCGCGCCGATCTCGCGCTGGAGCCGGTAGACGTACACGTCGTAGGCGCCGGCGCACTCGGGGTCCCCGGCGTCTGCGCCGGCGATCACCTGGCGAAGGTCCCCCGTGCGACCCGAGAGGCCGAGCAGCCCCGAGCGGTGCTCCAGATCGCCCTCCGCCTCTTCGACCCCCACTCCGTGGCGCATCGCCCAGAGCAGCGCCCCGGGGTCCACGTCGCCGGGCCTGGTCGCCATCACGAGGCCGGCGACGGGCGTGAACCCCATCGTCGTGTCGACGGACCGGCCGCCCGCCACCGCCGCGAGCGAGGCGCCCGCACCGATGTGCGCCGTGACGAGACGCGTGGACGCCAGCGGACGCCCGAGGAGGTCCGCGGCGCGCCTGCTCGCCCACGCATGGCTGAACCCGTGGAACCCGAAGCGGCGGATGCCGAGCTCGGCGCGCCAGCTCCGCGGCAACGCGTACGTGGCTGCCTTGGCGGGAAGGGTCGCGTGGAAGCTCGTGTCGAAGCACGCGACCTGCACGAGCCCCGGCCGCCGTCGGCGCAGCTCGTGCACGGCCTCGAGCGCCGGCGGGTTGTGCAAGGGAGCGAGATCGGCGAGGCGCGAGAGCTGCGCGTCGGACCGGGAGTCGATCACGAGCGGCTCCACGAATTCCGCACCTCCGTGGACGACGCGGTGCCCGATCGCGTCCGCAGGCGGGGACGCGTCCAGGAACCCCTCGAGCGCGGCGCCGACGTCCAGCTCGTCCGAGCGGCGCAGGTCCTCGTGCGCCAGCAGCCGGTCGCGCTCTCCGAGCAGGCTCAGCTTCAGACTGCTCGACCCCGCGTTCACCACGAGCACGCGCACGAGCCCCACCTTGCCAGAACGTCCGGCCTTCCGTCGCTTCCGGCCGCATCCGGGCACACATCCGGCAACACATCCGGGCGCAGCCCGGGCACAGCCGGCCACGTCCGGCCCGGGGCGCCTGCTCATCTCCCCCGTTCGCCTCGGCCCCCTCGGCGCCTGGCACCAGCCTGCTTGCTAGCGTCGGGTGCGATCCACAGTCCGTCCCGTCCCGCCGCCGCCAGGTCCGCCGCCGTCGCCAGGTCCGCCGCCGTCGCCAGGTCCGCCGCCGTCGCCCGGTCCGCCGTCGTTGCCCGCCGCGCCGTCGTTGCGCCGCCGCTGCTCGGCCGCCCAAAGGAGACCCCATGAGCATCGAACCGAGCTCCTCTGCAACGGCCGATCGACCTGCGACGGCCGCCTACCGGGCCGCGCGGGACCAGCTGCTCGCCCTGAGCGGCGACGATCAGCGGGCACGTGCGGAGTTCTCCTTCCCCGACGTCGGGCCGGTCTTCAATTGGGCGCACGACTGGTTCGACCCGGTCGCACGTGGCAACGCACGTCTCGCCCTCGTCGTCGTCCGTGAGGACGGGACCCGAATTCCTCTGACGTTCGCTCAGCTCTCGTCCAGGTCCGACCAGGTGGCCGCATGGCTGCGCAGCGTCGGCGTGCGCGCAGGCGACCCGCTCGTCGTCATGCTCGGCAACCAGGTCACGCTGTGGGAGACGATGCTCGGGGCGATGAAGCTCGGCGCCGTGATCGTCCCCACGACCACGGCGCTCGGGCCGCCCGACCTCTCCGACCGGATAGCCCGATCGAAAGCGCGCTTCGTCGTCTGCAACCCTGCCGACGCGCCGAAGTTCGACGACGTCCCCGGCATGTACGGGCGGATCTCGGTCGGCCGGGTGCCGGGCTGGCAGAACCTCGAGGAGGCATACGGCCTCGACGCCGCACCCGTCGACCACCCGCAGAGCGCGGCGGACGACCCTCTGCTCCTCTACTTCACTTCCGGCACCACCAGCAAGCCCAAGCTCGTCGAGCACACGCAGGTCTCCTACCCCGTCGGTCACCTGTCGACGATGTACTGGCTCGGCACGCGGCCCGGTGACGTGCACTGCAACATCTCGTCGCCCGGCTGGGCGAAGCACGCTTGGTCGTGCCTGTTCGCTCCCTGGGCAGCGGAAGCGACCTTGCTCGTCCTCGACTTCGCCCGCTTCGACCCTTCGGTCCTGCTTTCGAGATTGCGCGAGGAGCACGTCACGACGTTCTGCGCGCCGCCCACCGTGTGGCGGATGCTCATCAAGTCAGACCTCTCCGGCGGACCTGGCGCGCTCCGAGAGCTCGTCGCGGCGGGAGAGCCGTTGAACCCCGAGGTCATCACCCAGGTACGCCAGAAGTGGGGTCTCACGATCCGCGACGGCTACGGGCAGACCGAGACCACCGCGTCGATCGGCAACCCGCCCGGCGCGCCGCTCGTGCCCGGCTCGATGGGCCGGCCCCTTCCGGGAGTGCCCGTGAGGCTCCTCGACGTCGCGACCGGGTCCCTGGTGGAGGGACCGGGCGAGGGCGAGATCTGCCTCGACCTCGGCGCGCGGCCGCTCAGCCTCATGGCGGGCTACCGGGACGGGGGCGAGGAGGCGATGGCCGGCGGCTACTACCACAGCGGCGACGTGGCGGTCCGTGACGCCGACGGCTACCTCACGTTCGTCGGCAGGACCGACGACGTCTTCAAGTCGTCCGACTACAAGATCAGCCCGTTCGAGGTCGAGAGCGTCCTCATCGAGCATCCTGCCGTGGCGGAGGCGGCCGTCGTGCCGTCTCCCGACGAGCTCCGCCTCAGCGTGCCGAAGGCCTACATCGCGCTCGTGCCCGGAACCGAGCCCTCCCGCGAGATTGCGCTCGAGCTCTTCCGCTTCGCGCGCACGCGCCTCGCGCCCTACCAGCGGGTCCGGCGCATCGAGCTCTTCGAGCTCCCCAAGACGATCTCCGGAAAGATCAGGCGCGTCGAGCTGCGCGCCCGCGAAGGCACGGATGCCGCGCGCAGCTCGGAGTGGCGCGAGGAGGACTTCCCCGAGCTCAGGTCCTGAGGCCTCGGCGCACGGAGGGGCGCCATACGGAGGGGCGTCATGCGGAGGGGAGGCGCACGGACGGGCGCCGGATCGAGGGGGCCGCATGGAGCGAGGGCGCCAGATCGAGGGGGCCGCATGGAGCGAGGGCGCCAGCGCGACGAAGCCCCTGGGGCGGAGGGAGGTTGCCAGGGGCCTCGTCGTTGGCTGGCACCCGGTCATGCGGCCGGGCACCGAAATTCTACCGGCCGCCGCCGGGACTCGGGCATCGAAGATCGGGTGGTTGGGACCTCTGATGTCCGACGTGAACGTTGGACACCGAAAGTCCGGAAGTCGAACGTCGTACCTCGGCATCGGGACCAGGGCCGGCCCGCCATTCGCCTCCCCTCAGCGCACACCCGAGGGGCGGAACTGGAGGCTGATGCGCGGGCCAGTGGCTCGCCTGCTCTTCGGGACAGCGTGGTCCCAGGTCCGCTGGCAGCTCCCGCCCATCACGAGCAGGTCGCCGGCCGACACCTGCAGAGCCCTGGCATGCCCGCCGCCGCGCGGGCGCAGGAGGAACCGGCGCGTCGCACCGAGGGAGACGATCGCGACCACCGTGTCCTCCGCCGAGGCGCGCCCGATCCGGTCGCCGTGCCACGCGACGCTGTCGTCGCCGTCTCGGTACAGGCAGAGCCCGACGGTCTCCAGCGGCTCGCCGATCTCGGCTGCGTAGTAGCCGCTCAGGACCGAGCGCATCTCCGCCACTGCCGGGTCGGGAAGCGCGTCATCCCGCTCGTAGAAAGACGAGAGCCTCGGCACGTCGACGATCCGCTCGTACATCAGCCGTCGCTCCGCCTTCCAGGGCACCGCCCGCTCGAGACGACAGAACAGCTCCCCGGCTCCCCCCACCCAGCCCGGGCGGAGGTCCAGCCAGGCGCCCTGGCCCAATGTCCTCCGCACCAAGCCTTCCGAGACGGGTCGGAGGACGACCTGCTCACCGGCAGCGAAGAGCGTGTCTTGCAGCATCGACACAAGTGTAGCGAACACACGTTCGCCTCGCCGCACGGCGTCCTGCGCTGGACCCGCACGCGCACCCTCGTGGCGCATGTCGATCCGGGCCGGGCTCGCGAAATCATTGCAGGCGGGCCTGCGGCCGAGCGAGCGGAGGCCGAAGAGCGGAGCGACTTTCAGGCCCGCGCGCCTCGAGGTCGGCTGTCGCAGCCGTACGGTCGTTGCCAGGCGGCGGACAGGGAGGCAGATAGACGGCCGACGTGAACTGCGCCGCGCTCGCGTGGAGCAACCAGACCGAACCCTTCTCGTGCGGACCGCCCGGTCCGAAGGCGAGCGTGCCGGGCTGGACGAGCTCTCGCTGGAGCGCTTCGATCGTCTCGCCGTGCGTGCAGACCACGACGTTGTGGCGTCCGGACGCCAGGGCCCGCAGCAGCCTGGCCGCCCCACGGCCGGCCTGCGGACCGAGTGTCTCGGAGGTCTCGACCGTGATGCCCAGCTCCGTCGCGAGCGGCTCGATGGTCTGAAGGCAGCGCACGAGCGGGCTTGAAACCACCCGCCGAGGCCGGTAGGGCACGAGCAGCCCCACGAGCGCGAGCGCCTCTCTCCGGCCTCGCCCGTTCAGAGGTCGGAGACGGTCGTCGCCGAGCCAGCGGTCCTTGGACCCGGCGTGCGCATGCCGGACCACCGCCAGCACCATGCGTTCGACCCTACGCGATCGGACCCTACGCGATCGCACGGGATTCGACGACCGGACCGATCGCACTGACCGGTACGGACCAGACCCTACGCGATCAGACGGGATCCGCTCGGCGGTCCCTCGACGAGTCACCCCGGCGCGCCTGTCCGGCCCGCGCCATGCTGTGCGCGATAGGCCGCGAGCCAGGCGCCGAACTCCTTCGCCACGATCCTGGCACCGGTGAGGCCGTCTGCCTCCGAGGAGGCGAGGAAGACCGCAGGCGGCCCCATGATGCCGGCGGGCAGAAGAGCCGCCCGCCGATCTTCGGGCAGCTCGTCGGGGATCATCCCGCTCTGGGTCGCGCCTCCCGGCAGGAGCACGTTGACCGCGATCCCGTACGGGCGCAGGTCCTCGGTCATGATGGCGCTCAGCGACTCGGTGGCCGCGCGGGAGGGGCCGTAGGGGACGAAGCCGCGTCGCCCCATCGTGGCCTCGTTGACCGACACGTTCACGAACCGCCCTTTGCCCTGCTCGAGGAAGTGGAAGGCGAAGGCACGAGCCACGAGGAAGTAGCCGCGCAGGTTCGTCGCGACGACGTCGTCGAACGCCGCGGGGCCCACCTCGAAGAAGGGCTGGGGGTGCTCGAAGAACCGCGGATTGACCGTCCGCATGCCGATGCCTGCGTTGTTGATGACCATGTCCACGCCGCCCAAACGCACGATCGCTTCGCGTACCGCGAGCGTGACGGAATCCGCGTCGCGCACGTCGACGGGGATCTCGACCGCGGAACCCTGCCCGCGAAGCC
>JAJYYT010000156.1 GCA_021800645.1 Actinomycetes bacterium | reverse complement strand
AGGCACCGGTCCACGCCTGGGGGAGGCACCTCGCCAAGCCTGGGGGAGGCACCGGTCCACGTCTGGGGCGCGCAGGCGCCGGGGCTACGCCTTCACGGCCTTCAGGTCGACGACGAAGACCAGGGTCTCGTTGGCGGCGATCGGTCCCACCTTGCGGTCGCCGTAGCCGAGTTGGGGCGGGATCACGATCTCCCGTCGGCCGCCCACCTTCATCCCCACCAGCCCCTCGGCGAAGCCCGGCACCACGCCGCTCAGCGGGAATGTCGTCGGCGTCGGGGGCTTGTGGGACCACGTCGCCTGTGTGAAGTCCTTGCCGGTCTTGTAGTCGGCTCCCACGTACAGCACGCTCACGGTGCTCGAGCTCTTGGCGACCCGTCCCTTCCCGACGACCAGTGTCCTCACCTCGAGCTTGGTGGGCGGCCTTCCCTTCGTCGGATGGACCACCGGCTCGTGGCTCAGGTCCTTCGCGTACCCGATGACCGGCAGCTCGGGGCCGGGACGGCGTGCGCTCGAGGACCCGGACCTGTCGTGGGAGCGCGCCGCGGACGCGTGCGCCGCAGCCGAGGCGATGCCGGCCCAGCCCGGTCCGGTGAGGCCGAGCGCCGCTCCGACCAACGCGGTGGCCAGCCAGCGGCCGCGCGGGGACCTCCTTCGTTCAGTTCCCATGGTCTGCGACCATACCGAACGTCAGGCACGGCGCGGCCGCGAGCCTGCCCGACGGCCCACCGGTAACGCCTCGGACCGCCCATCGGTAAAGCCATCCGACCGTCCACCGGTAACGCCATCGGGCCGCCATCCGACGGCGCCATCCGACGGCCCACCGGTGACGCCATCGGACCGCCCATCGGTAAAGCCATCCGACCGCCCATCGGTCACGCCATCGGGCCGCCATCCGACGGCGCCATCGGACCGCCCACCGGTGACGCCATCCGACGGCCCCATCCGGGGTGCCGCCCAACGGCCCCGCCCGTGGCGCGGATCGTCCGGCCCGCGGGCCAGGGGAAGACGTCCGTGCCGCCGAGGCCCGGAGTTCCGACCCGCCAGCCCGGCGGGCCAAAACCGCCGATAATGTACATTATGTCAGAAATCGGCTTCGGCTTCTGGCCTGTCGCCCCTTCGACCCCGTCCTGCATGGGAGCTTCGAGCCCGCACTGCCCCATGCTGCATGGGAGCTTCGACCCCGCGCTCCTGTGCTGCATGGGAGGAGCTTCGAGCCCGCGCTGGATCCGCGCTGCGCCTCCCGTCGGGACGTGCGCGGCGCCTGGGTGCTCAGGTGTTGGACGCCGGCGCGCCGGGGCTCCTGCGCCACCAGGTGATCGCGGCCTCGAGCTCGGCACCCCCGAAGTCGGGCCAGTAGGTCGGCGTCACGTAGAAGGGCGCACCCACCGACTGCCAGAGCAAGAAGTTCGAGAGCCTCTGCTCCCCTGAGGTCCGCACGAGCAGGTCGACCGGCGGCATCTCCGGGTCGTAGAGGCAGCGCGCGAACGACCGCTCGTCGATCTCGGTCCCCTCCCGCCGATGCGCCTCGAGCAGCTTGCGCGTCGCGTAGAGGAGCTCCTCACGGGCGCCGTAGTCGAAGGCGAGCGTGAAGGTGAGCCCGGTGTTGGCCTTCGTCAGCTCGACCGACTCTTCCATCTCGCGCAGGATGCGCCGGGGCAGCCGCGAGGTGCCAGAGACGGGTCTGCCGATGCAGCGGATCCGGACGTTGTTCCGGTGCATCTCGAGACGCCTGGCGAAGATGTTCTTGTGGAGGCCGAGGATGAAATTGACCTCGGTCGGCGGACGCGACCAGTTCTCCGTGGAGAATCCGTACGCGGTGAACCAGCCGATGCCGAGACCGTCGGCCGCGCGCACCACCTCTGCGAGGGTCGCCTCGCCCTGCCGGTGGCCTTCGGTGCGCGCGAGCCCTTTGGACTCAGCCCACCTGCCGTTGCCGTCCATGATCACCGCCACGTGGCGGGGCACGGCCGAAGCCACCTCGGCGCGCAGCTCGCTCGTCGTGCTGGCGGCAGCCTCGCGCACGGCCGGAGTCTATGGGGGCGGCGCTACGCGGATCCCTCGGCGTCGAAGACAGGCGCCGCGTCGCTGCTCCTGTTGCCCGCGTGTGGCGAGCGGGGTCCGTCGAACCCGCCGAGCCGCCGGTAGACGTCCGCGGCGAAGCTGGTCGGCGAGGGGTCGCCGGCCACGAGCTTGTAGCTCGGACGCCCGTCGGCAGCGCGCTCGGCTCGCAGGAACCTGGTCGTCGACGGTCTCGACGTGCGGAAGCCCTCGGCGAAGTCGAACTGGTGCGTGACGAAGAACACGGTGACCTCGCGCTCCAAGAGGGCCTGGACGATCTGGCGGCCGATCTCCGAGCCTTCCCGTTCGTTGGTGCCCGAGAAGGACTCGTTGAAGAGCACGAGCGCGTGCCTTCTCGTCGCGTCGATGATCGCCGACATCCGGTTGAGCTCGTCGTCCAGGCGACCGCTGCGCATGGACTCGTCCTCTTCCCTGCCGAAGTGGGTGAACAGCGCGCTGTGGAGGCTCGAGCGGTACCCGGACGCACACACCTCCATGCCGCATTGGGTCATCACCTGCGCGAGCCCCACGCTGCGCAGGAAGGTCGACTTGCCTCCGGAGTTGGCTCCGGTCACGACCACGAGCGGTCGGCCGTCGGCGTCGACGTCGTTGCCCACCACCCTCGCGGCTCCCTCGAGGACGAGCGCGGCGTCTCGGAGGCCCGCGCAGGAGAAGCGAGCCGGATTGCTCGGCTCGGGGACGGGGAAGACGAGGGGCGCGCCGCGTCGGAGGAGCGCCGAGCGGAGGTTCAGGCAGCCCATGTAGAAGGCGAGCTCGGCCCGCAGCATCGTGAAGTAGCTCTCGATGTGGTCCGCGGCCTGAGCGGCGGCGTTCGCGACGTGGTTCAGCCCTCTGCCGGTGAGGTTCGAGAGCTCGTTGGCCCCCGCCTCGTCACGCGGAGAGATCGTGAAGGAGTACGACGTGCGCGGCGCGATCCCGAGCCGCTCGCGCCATGCGGTGCGCCGTTTGGCGGGGGAACGCAGCACGTAGTCGATACCGCTGTTGTCCCGGTCGAGGCGCGCGCTGAGCAGGACCCCGTCTCTGAAGCCGAGCTGCTTCAGGTGACGGCTCATGGTCCCGAGGTACTCGTCGTCCAGGTCGCGCGCGAGCGACTTGAAGAGCGTCTGGAACCCGGCCGACCGGACCTTACCGAAGTGGTCTTCTGCGAGCCGGCGCAGCGCGCGAAGCCGTACGACGAAGGCCTCCAGCTGCATCAACGCGCCGTGCAGGTTGGTCTGCGGCGAGCCCGAGCGCATCCCCCAGAACAGCCCCCGCTTGTCCTCCAACGCGCCAACCACCAGCGCGTAGAGCTCGCGCACCATCTCCTCCTGGGCGATGCAGTCTCTCAGGACCGCCTGGCGGTACAGGACCTGTGCAGGGTCCGTGAGGCTCCTGAGCAGCACACGTCGTGAGACGTCGAGCACGAACCGGTCCCCCTGGGCCATCGTGCGCAGGAGGATGCCGAGCCCGAGATCCGTGACGAGGTCCTCGTCGAAGGGGCCTGGCTGCGCCGAGAAGTCGAAGTCACGGTCCTCGAAGAGGAGGTGCGCCTTCATGGGATGCGCTCGAGGATCTGGGCATAGGTGACCCGGTGCTTGCGCGCGAGCGCGAGCGCGTAGGCGAGCCCGTTCGCCGGCGCGCGCACCACCTTGAAGGTCCTTCTCGCCGGGTCGTCGGGGACGACGGTGCTCACCATGGAGACGACCGGGGAGGCGAGCGAAGCCAGCTCCTCCACGAAGGTCACGCACACCCCGAGGCAGCCCAGCTCGAGCAGCCGCCGCAGCACCTCGGTGCTGAGGAAGCGGTTGTCCTCGAGCGAGGTGGAGGAGAACACCTCGTTCATGACCACGACGCTCGCAGGGGTGGCCGACCGGAGCGTGGCCTGCATCTCGAGGAGGTCCGACTCGAGCTTGCCGGCCAGCCTGGAGAGGTCCTCCTCGCGCGAGAAGTGCGTGAAGATCCGGTCGCAGAGGAAGAGCCGGACCCGCCGGCCCGGCACCGGGACGCCGAGCGCAGCGAGATGGTGCAGCTGGCCGAAGGTTCGCGCGAAGGTCGTCTTTCCCCCCTGGTTCGGCCCCGAGACGACGAAGAGACGCTCGTCTGGACCGAGCCGGTAGTCGTTGGTCACGACCTTGGCGCCCGCAGAGACGAGCGTGTCAGCGAGCGCGAGGTCGAAGGTGTCCTCGGCGAGCTCTTCCTTCGAGGAGACGTCCACCTGCGGGTAGCAGAACTGGAGCCCGGCTGCGCTGAGCGGGTCGAGGAGGGAGCGGTAGGACACGTAGAACTGCAGCTCGCGGAAGAAGCGGTGCACGCCCGGATCGACGAACCCCTCGTGGTGCACGGAGAACCACCTCGCGAGGAGGCCGAGCTCCTCGGGGTACAGGCGCACCACGAGGTCCAGGATCTGCTCACCGATGTGGGTCATGCCCGGCCAGACCCGGTACCCGACCAGGTAACTGCGAACCGCTCCCTGGCGGAACCGCTCGAAGAAGGACTCGATCTCTTCGCTGTAGTCCGGCTCGCCCCCAGAACGAGTCACGGTCACCCGTCCCCCGTCGATGTCCACGCAGTACGAGATGCCGGCCAGCGCCGCCTTGCACGCGGCCGTCTCTGCGTCCAGACGCTCGAACTCCTCTGAGGCTGCGTAACCGCTGAGGTACCGCCGGAAGCCCACCAGTCCCCGGGACCCGAGCCGGAGCTCTCCGAGCGCTGTTGCAAGCTCGCGGACGGCGCTGCAGTAGATCGCTGCGGCGTCGAGCGTCCAGCCCTGGCGCTGGCGCACCACGCGCATCGCGCGGGCCTGAAAGAGGTGGGAACGCACCTCCCGGATCGACGCGCCGAAGCGAACGAGCGCGTCCCACACCGCCGCGTCGTCGAGGTCCCGGAACACCTCGTGGCGGTAGCGCAACGTCTCTACGTCGCTCGTGCGTCGGAAGTAGAGCGCCTCGAGCTCTTCGGGGTCGTCCTGGTCCCGGGTGATCGCCGAGACGATCCGGTCGAGACGCAGGTCGGCTGCGTGGTCGCGCTCATCGTGGAACGTGACCGCCCTGTCCGGGGGGCCGAGAAGGCCGAAGGCCGGAGTCCCGTCGTGCTGCGCTCCTTCCATGCCGCTCCCCTTCTCGCCGTGCGGCGCGTGTGCCGCACGGCGGTCCGTAGGAGCCATCAGCCCGGGGTAGTCGTCCCACGGGCGGCGCAGCGAGCTCCATCGCCGTTCTTGCACATCCTACCGAGCGGGCGAGCAGTTGTGCCGGCTGGCCGCTCACCGAAGTCACCCCGCGCTCAGGGGCACGTCGGAGGCGCGCGACGCGCTCCAAGTTCATTGCTGACCGTCAGGCAACTAATCTGGCCGTGATGACCGGGATGCGGGTTGCGGACCGACAGGAGGCCGAGGTCGACTTCCCCATCGACGAGGCGGCACGGCTGCGTGCGGCGATCCTGCGCCTCGCTCGGCGCTTGCGCGCCATCGACGCGGGCACCGGGTTCACGCCTGCCGAGCTCTCCTGCCTCGGCGCGATCGTGCACCGTGGCCCGATGCGCTCGTCCGACCTGGCCGCGGCAGAACAGCT
>JAJYYT010000155.1 GCA_021800645.1 Actinomycetes bacterium | reverse complement strand
AGTAGCGTCCCCCGGACGTGAAGGTTCTCGTCGTCTCGGCGCACTACCCCCCGAACTTCGTGAGCGGGGGGACGCTCGTCCCGGCCCGCGCGGCAGCCGCGCTCGCGCGCCGGGGGCACGAGGTGCGCGTGCTGGCCGGCGCCATCCGCACGGGCAGGCCGCCGGGGGACGTCTTCGACGACCCTGCGCCGCGCCCCGGGTCCACCCGCGACGGCACCGCGCACCCAGGTGACGCCCGGGTCGCGGTCCCGGTCCCGGTCCGGGGCAAAATGGTCCTGCCGGTATCCCGGGCTAGCTTCCGGGCTTTCGGGAGCCGCTGAGGTCCACACCCCCGGGGTTCAGCAGCACCAGCGCCCACGACGCCGCGAGCACGCTGAGGCAGATCACGCCGAGGGGCAGCTCGCCCAATCTGACGAACACGGTCCGCCCCTCCAACTCGGGAACCGTCGAGTAGACCACGGCCGGTACCGAGAGCGAGCTCCGCTGCAGAACGTTCCCGTTGTTGTCGATGACAGCGGTGTAGCCGGTAGGCGCCACCTGGAGAACGTAGCGGCCCTGCTCCAGCGCCTGGAGCCGCGACGCGGCTATCTCCTGGGAGGGGGCTTGGTCGTTCGAGTACGAGGACGTGTTCGTCGGGACGAGCACCACCGTGCCTCCCGCTCCGACACCTGAACGACCTCGCCCGGGGAAGAAGACCTCGTAGGAGACGAGCACACCGAAGCGACCTGCGGGTGTGACCATCAGTCCCGATCCGGTACCCGGGACGGCGTCGCGCGGCACGGCGCTCAAGTTGGCGAAGTGCGCGAAGAACCCCCGGAAAGGTACGTACTCGCCGAACGGGACCCGGTGAACCTTCTCGAACGTCGCCACGAGGTGTCCTGCCGGCGAGATGGCCACGATCTCGTTGCGGAACCTCGTCTGCCCCACCGGCTCGGTCACACCCGCCATCAGTGTCGCATCATGGCTTCGGGCAAGTGCCTCGAGCGTCCGCTCGTCCCCTGAACCGACGAACGGGCCGTTCTCCGCGACGACGTCCTCGGGCCAGAGGATCAGGTCGACATGTTGCTTCACGACGGCCGTCTCCCGCAGCGCAGCGTCGAAGACTCGTCGCGGTGGCACCTCGAGCTGGTTGAGTCCTCGCTTTCCGCCACCTTGGACGAGCGCCGCTCGGAGAAGGCGGACCGGTCCCGACCCGTAGCCGTTGGGCGACACGACTGCCCAGAGGACGAGGGCGAGAAGAACGGCAAGACCCAACCCTGCGGCCGCGCCACCTTTCAACCGGAGCACTCGCCGCCGCCTTTGCACAAGAGATCCGAGCACCGCTCCGGCGATGAACACCGAGCTCGCGACGAGGAACGAGCCACCGAGGCGAGCGGTGATCGCGAGCGGTCCGCCAAGCTGGCCGAGGGCCACCCCCCCAAGAGGCATGCCACCGAACGGCCACTTGTCGCGGGCGTACTCCGCGAGCGTGAAGGCAGCCGGGATTGTCGCCACGGACAAGCCCGCCCACTTCTTGCCCGCCGGGGCGAGTAGGGCGGCGAAGGCGAAGAAGAGGGACTCGACAACAGAGAGGACCACGTATCCGGCGGTGTTGAACTGCAGTGCCCAGGCGAGCGAGATGAAGAACTGGCCGAAGCCGGCAGCCAGACCGGCCGCGAAGCGCCGCCGAGCGGGCCGGCCGCTCACCCCTATGAAGACGGCAGCTTCCCCGAGCACCGCGAGCGGCCACCAGCCGAGCGGGGGGAGCGAGACACCCACGAGCGCTCCGCCGAGGAGTGGCACCGCAAGACCGGCCAGCCGACGGGTGCGGGAAGACCGGTCGAGCGACTGTTCCGCCACAGGCTCATCGACGACGCGCGTGCGTGCCAATCCGGGATCAGCCCCTCCCCGACGGCACGCGCTCGAGCAGGCGTCGAGCCGCCTCGGCGCCGCTCGAGATGCACGCGGGGACTCCGATTCCCCCGAGCAGTGCGCCCGCGAGGGCGACCGACGGCCGGCCCTCCAGATCGGCGAGCAGGTGGGCGACCCGAGCCGCGTGACCGGGCAGGTACTGCGGGAAGGCCCCCTCCCAGCGCTGCACGTGGCTCGTGAGCGGCCGGGTCCGCAGCCCGACGATCGTGGCGAGGTCCGAGAGAAGGTGGTCGATCAGCTCGCCGTCGGCCATCTGGAGTGCTCGGTCGTCGCTGAACCGCCCGGCACTGACACGTAGGACGTCGACCGGGCGACCTCCGAACGCGTGACGGGAGAGCCAGCCCCACTTGCGGGTGAGGAAGCTCACGGCCGTGGTGACGAAACCTTCGACTCGAGGGACCAGCACCCCCGACCACGACGGCGGGACGTCGAGCGCCCCCGGCGGCAGCACGAGAGTCGTGAGGACGACCGACGAGTAGGGAACCCCGCGACACAGAGTGGCAGCTTCAGGTGAGAGGCGGCTGAGGAGAGCAGCGGTCGCGGGTCCTGGCGTGGCGACCACGACGCCGTCGGCCATGAAGGGCTCGCCCCGCTCGAGCACGAGCCGGATCCGGCTGCCGGACGGGCCGACGACGGCGTCCATGGAGTCGACGGGGGCCGAGGCCCGTAACACGACTCCTGCCGAGGATAGCTCTCTCACGGCCGAGCCGGTCAGCTGCCCGAGTCCACCGGCTAGGCCGAAGAAGGGGGAAGCCGACGGGCCATCGCCGGGCGATACGACCCCGGACAGGGCCTCCACCACGTCTCGTCTGCCGGCGAGGCCGCGAGCGATCTGTGGGGCTGCGACCGCCAGCGAGAGCGAGTCCACGCCGCCGCCGTTGATGCCGCCGAGGAGCGGGTCGACGAGCCGATCGACCACCTCGTCCCCGAGGCGCTCCCTGAGGATCGCGCCGGCGGACCGTTCGACCGCGGGACCGTCCGTCTCGAGCCCGAGCTCGGCCGGCGTCAGTGGGGCGAGGCCGAGACCTGCTTGGCCCGCGAGCCGGCAGCCCTCCTCGCTCACTATCCCGGACGCCGCGACCTCGGCCAGGTCAGTCGGAATCCCGAGTGCGAGACGTCGGGGAAGCTGACGCGCGCGCCCGTGGGAGAAGACGCCGGCCGTCGACGCCTCGGGAGCGACGAGAAAGTCGCCTAGCCCGAGGTCCCTGCACCACTGCTCGGCGCTCGGGTCGCGACGGAGGAACTGGTCCGGGCCGAGGTCGATCGGAAGCGAATCCAGAGCGGCTGTGAGAACCTTGCCTCCGAAGCGGCCGGAGGCCTCGAAGACGGTCACATCTCCGGCACGAGAGAGAGCCAGCGTCCGGGCAGCCGCGAGCCCGCTGACACCCCCGCCGATCACCGCGTAGCTGCTCACCAGCCGCTCGACTCCTGCTCGACGAGGCGCGCGAGCTCGGTGCAGAGTTGCTCGTCAGCGTTGAGAGAGCTGGTACGGGCGAACCCGAGCCCGAGCTCGTCCGCCAGGGCCTTCGCCTCGACATCGAGGTCGTAGTTGACTTCCAGGTGATCAGCGACGAAACCAGCCGGGCATACGACAACACCCTCCCTCCCCTCGGACTTGAGCCGCCGCAGCACGTCGAGCACGTCGGGGCCTATCCAAGGCTCGGGAGTCCGCCCTGCACTCTGCCAGCAGACCTCGTAGTCGTCGGTCGGCACCGCCTCTGCGACGAGCGCGGCGGTCTCGGCCAACCTCACGTCGTATCCGCCGCCGCCTGCCACCACCCGGAGCGGCAGGCTGTGAGCCGTCACGAGCAGGAGCGCCCGCGTCCCGCGGAGCGTGCCCAGAGCCGACCTCACGCGCGCCGCGAGCAGTTCGATGAGGACGGGGTTGTCGTGCCAATCCTCGACGAAACGCGTCTCGATCCCTTCCGCCCTTGCACAGGCCCTTGCCCGTTCGACGTACTCTCCGATGCTCGCCGCCGAGTAATGGGGTGCGAGCACGAGGCCGACCAGCCTCTCGATCCCGTCGCGGGCAAAGTCCCTCACCGTCTCCTCCAGCTTCGGGTCGGCGTGCTTTGCTCCGTAGCGGCAGACGAAGGTGCCCGCCGAAGATGCTTCCAGGGCCGCCTGGATGCCGGCCACCTGCTCAGTGGTGCGTGCGTTCAGCTGAGACACCCCGCCGACCGCGTCGTAGCGCCGCTTCAGGTCGGCCAGCTGCTCGGGCGACGGCGGTCGTCCCCGGCGGACATCGGTGTAGAAGGCCTCGACATCTCCGGGGCTCGCGGGAGTGCCGTATGCCATAACGAGCACGCCGATGCGCGCCGGGGTCACTGCTGCTCGGTCCGCTCGTGCACGTGCTCCACTATCGCCTTGAGGACCCCCGGGTCGGTCTCGGGCAGCACACCATGACCGAGGTTGAAGACGTGACCGGGCAGCTGGCGGGCTGCCCCGAGGACCGAATCGGTCGCTTCGAGGACGACGTCGGTCGGCGCGAGGCAGATGGCCGGGTCGAGGTTGCCCTGCAGGGCCAGCTTGCCCGGGGCCGATCCGGCAGCCCGTGCGGCCGCCACGTCGAGTGGAACCCGCCAGTCGACGCCGAGCACGTCCGCACCCGCGGCTGCCATGGGAGCGAGCAGCTCACCGGTCCCGACGCCGAAGTGGATCCTCGGTGCTGCGAGATCGGCAAGCCCTTCGAGGATCGTGCGTGAGGCGGGCAGGGCGAACTCCTCGTATTCAGCCCGGGAGAGAGCGCCTACCCAGCTGTCGAAGAGCTGTACGGCGGAAGCCCCGGCCAGGATCTGGGCCCTCAGCGACGCGAGGCTGATCTGGGCGATCGCCCCCAACAGGCGATGCCAAGCCTCCGGC
Source organism: Actinomycetes bacterium (assembly GCA_021800645.1). The sequence continues at coordinate 858 of JAJYYT010000155.1, read as the reverse complement.
TCGGCGTGCATGAGGCGCTTGGTAAGGGCGAACGTGCGGGATGGCCCACCCTCGACAAGGTAGCTGGCAAGCGTGAACGGCGCGCCGGCAAATCCTATCAGTGGCACATCAGTCTCGTGGAGGACAATCCGTATCGTGTCGAGCATGGCGGGGAGGTCACTCTCCGGCTCGAGCGGCCGGAGGCGGCCGACGTCGTCGTCGCTCGAGAACCGCTGGTCGAGCACGGGCCCGCGACCGGGCTGTACCTCGATGCCGACCCCTATCGCGACGAGAGGGACGACGATGTCGGAGAACAAGATGGCAGCGTCGACGCCGTAACGCCTCACCGGCTGCAGAGTCAGCTCAGCGGCCAGCTCAGGGTCCGCAACCGCCTCGAGGATGCTTCCGCCGCCCCGGAGCGCCCTGTACTCGGGGAGCGAGCGCCCGGCCTGCCGCATGAACCACACAGGGGTGCGGCCGACGGGCTCACAACGCATGGCCTGAATAAGCACCGGCGGGCTCGTGTCCACGTCATCGGACCCTACCGCTGCCGCATGCCGGCGTTTGGCCTCGACCAAGCCGGATCGAGTATGAAGTTGCCATGACGGACGCAGCCGCCGCTCTCGAGCATCCCGGCGCGAGCGGTCGCCCGCACGCCGAGCGTCCCCAGCTGCTCGCCGTCGGGGTGATGATCTGGCTCGGCTCGGAATTCATGTTCTTCTCCGGTCTGTTCGCCGCTTTCTTCACCATCCGCGCCGCGGCGCCTGTCTGGCCGCTACCCGGGACGAAACTCGACACGTACCAGGCGCTCGCCTTCACGTTCGTGCTGCTCGCCTCGAGCCCGACGATGCAGTTCGGGGTCTGGGCGCAGGAGCGCGG
>JAJYYT010000154.1 GCA_021800645.1 Actinomycetes bacterium | reverse complement strand
GGTCCGGTAGACCACGCGCGCGTTGGGCACCTCGTAGTACCCGATGCTGTTGTAACAGACCCCCGGTGTGACCCAGTGCGCGTACTGGGTCGGCACGATGACCTGCACGAGCTGCGCTGTCGTGGCCCCGCTGCCGATCAGTGCGTGCGCGGCGGCGATGTCGAGCGAGAGCTCGCCGACGAGCCGCGACTGCCAGTCTGTCTGCGCGTCGGGGATCGACTTCAGCTGGAGGTAGGCGGCGAGGGGGAAGAAGGCCGGCATCGCTGTGCGCGCGCTCCCCGTCACCACGCCCTGCCAGAGGTCCGCCATCTCGGCGTGGAACTGCGGCGATGTGGCAGACGGCAGTGTCGTCGTCTGGGGCAGTGACCCCGGACCGGTGGTCGTGGTGGTGGGGATCGTGGTGGTGGTCGTCGTGGTCGTCGTGGTGGAGGTCCGGGGCGGCACCGCGGTGGAGGAGTGCGGGCCTGCCACCGAGCCGCGTCCGTGCGTCCACCCGGCAGCACGGCGCGAATCGCCGGGCCCGCCGACCCCGTAGGCGACCAAGGCGGCGACGACGAGCGCTGCGAGCCCTGCGGCGCCGAGCGCGCGCGACCGACGGCGCCTGCCGGGTCGCCGGGGTGCGGGACCCGCCGGCACTGTCCGGCCGGCGGGATCGCCAAGTCCGCGCATCGACGTGGCCATGGTAGCGCTGGGCCACGCGTCCGCCCGGGGTACCGGCACCTCGATGGCGCGAGCACAGCGGCGCGCCGCCTGCGTAGCCTCGGTCCGTGCTCCCTGCACGACGCTCGACGCGGCGCGCCCGCACGCCCGTCGCCATGGTCGCGTGTGGCGCGCTCGCCGTCCTCCTCGCCTCGTGTGGTGGCGGGACGCTGGCGCGTTCTTCGTCACCGCTCAGGAGCTCGAGCACGTCCGGCACCTCGCGGCCCCGCGCGTCGGCATCGCCCTCCCCGGCGTCCAGCGCCACCACGTCCACGACCTCCCTGCCCGCGACCACCACGACGACGGCACCGCCGGGGCTGCCGCAGCCGCCGCCCGTGAGTCCCTTTTCGACAGCGCCGCAGGTCTCGGGAGCCGGCACGTGGACGCCGGCCGGCCGCCCGGTCGACGGGCAGCCCGCGGTCTTCGAGACCACGCTCGTCCCTCCCGCAGGATCGCAGCCCGCCGGGATCGCCTGGATGGACACGCGCCTGCTCTCGGCCCGCCTGTACTCCGGGTCGATCAGCCCCGGCGGCGGCCCGTACCCCTACACGGCGCCGATCGAGCCGGCGCAGGCGACGTCGCTCGTCGCCGCGTTCAACGGCGGGTTCAAGATGGCGACAGCCCACGGGGGCTACGTCACGACAGGCAAGACGATCGTCCCTTTGGTCCAGGGGGCGGCCTCGCTCGTGATCTACTCGAACGGCTCGGTGGCGATCGGCGCGTGGGGCGCGACAGTCACGATGACGCCCAGCGTGGTGGACGTCCGCCAGAACCTGGTGCTGCTGGTCGCCGGCGGCGCCCCCACGCCGCAGGCGTCGACACCCGACTGGCTTTCGTGGGGCGCCACCTGCGGGATCGACACCTGCACAGGGCCCGGCGTCGAGAACCAGTGGCGGTCGGGAGCGGGGATCACCGCCGACGGCGCGCTCGTCTACGTCACCGGGCCGGCACTCTCGCCCCTCCAGCTCGCCGATCTGCTGGTGCGGGCAGGCGCGATCCGCGGCATGCAGCTCGACATCAACCCGTACTGGACGGTCTTCGTCACCTACGACCCGGCCACACCGGACGGCGCCGCCTCGCCGGCGAACGGCGCCAAGCTCCTCGCCTCGACGGTGCAGGGACCGGCAACCTTCTTCGACCCCGCCTGGGCCCGGGATTTCATCACGATGTCGGCGCGGCCGGCGGGAAGCTGAGCATCGGGCCGTCGAGATGACCTGACCGCACGCGAAGGCGCGGCAGAAGGCGGCCCGGGGGTGACCAGCCTGCCGCACGCACCGCATGGCGCGCCGCGATGCAGGAAGAAGCGTTTGCTACTACCTTGGCGCGTTTGTGGAGCAACGCCTTGGATGGCTCGTCTCCCAGCTGGATGCGGCGGTGGGGAGGCGCACCACGGTGCCGGCGCATCCGGAGATGGCCGCGCTCGTCGCGCTCGTCTGCGAGGAGCACACGACGGCTCTCCGTGAGATGCCCTTGGACGCAGAGGTGCTCTCGGGGGAGCCGGACGACGAGCTCACGCGGGTCGCCTCCCTCTTCGGGCTCTCCTCCCTCGACGCTGGGCTGCTCGCCGTGGGGGCGGCCGTCGACCTCGACGTGCGCATCGGCGCCCTCTACGGCCTGCTCGCGGGGGTCGCGACGCAGGCGCGCCCGACGGTCGCCCTCGCCCTCGAGCTCTGCGGCTACGGCTCGATGGAGCGGGCTGCCCGGGCCCGTCTCGGGCCGCTCATGCCGCTTCGCCGCCACGGGCTCGTGCAGATCGACGACGAGACGCTTCCGTTCCTCGCACGCCACCTCGTGGTCCCCGACCGCGTCGTCGGCCACCTCCTCGGCGACCGCTCGCCCGATCCGCTGCTCGCCCCGCTGCGCATCGACGTGCCGCCAGCAGGCGCATCCGAGCCGGACGAGCTCGCCGAGGGGCTGCGCGTCGGCGCCCGCGTCGTCCATCTGCGGGCGAAGCCCGGTTCGCTCGGGCCGTCGGCCGCGGTGCGCGCGCTCGACGCGCTCGGGATCGGCTACGTCGCCCTCGACCTGCGCCGGGTCCCGTCGGTCCTCGATGCCGAACGGATCGCGGAGCTCTGTGTCCTCGCGCTCCGGGAGGCCACCCTCGAGGGCGCGGCGCTCGTCATGTGGGACCCCGACGGGGTCCTCTACGCCCAGCGAGGCACCTACGCGCGCTTGGAGGCCTCACCCGTACCGGTCATCGTCGTCGACGACGAGAACTGGGAACCTGCGTGGTTCAACGAGGCCGTGCTCGAGCTCGACGCGCCCGCGTTCGTGCGCCCCCAGCGCGTCGAGCTGTGGGAGGCAGCCGTCGGCACGGGGCCGGCCCGTGACGCCGATACGTGGGAGAAGGTCCTCTCGATGCGCCTGAGCCCTCTCCAGATCTTGACCTCCGCGAAGGCCGCCCACCTGCACGGGGCCGTCCGCGGCGGCATCGACGCCAGCGTGGTCGCCGAGGCGGCGCGCCGGCAGGGCGCGGTGCGCCTTCGCGGCGCGACCCTCATCGCCCGGCCGAGCGCTCGCCTCGACGACGTCATCGTGCTCCCCCGGACGAAAGCGGCGCTCGAGACGCTCGCCTCCTGGGGCCGGCAGCGAGAGGCGCTGCTCGGCGGAACCGACCTCGTCGGCAAAGGGACGAAGGGCCACGGGATCGTGGCGCTGTTCGCCGGCTCACCGGGAACCGGAAAGACCCTTGCTGCAGAAGCGATCGCAGGAGAGCTCGGCCTCGCGCTTTGCGTCGTCGACCTCTCCGCGATGGTCGACAAGTACGTCGGGGAGACCGAGAAGAACCTGGAGCGGCTCATCTCCGAAGCCGAGAACTTGAACGTCGTGCTCTTCTTCGACGAGGCGGACGCGCTCTTCGGCACGCGTGCCAAGGTGCACGACGCCCGCGACCGCTACGCGAACCAGGAGGTTTCCTACCTGCTCCAGCGCATCGAGCGCTTCGAAGGCCTCGCCGTGCTCGCCACGAACTTGAAGGAGAGCATGGACCAGGCCTTCGTGCGACGGCTCCACCACGTGATCGTCTTCGACGAACCCGACCCGGCCACTCGCAGGCGCCTGTGGGAGGTCCACCTGGCTGCGCTCCCCGCACAGGCGCCCGACGATCCCGTCGATCTCGACTGGCTGAGCGAGACGGTGGAACTCACCGGGGGCGGCATCCGAAACGTCGTCATGACAGCGGCGTTCGCAGCCGGCGCCCAGGGGTGCCCGGTCGGCATGGCACACCTGCGCGCGTCCGTGCGCCGAGAGTACGCGAAGCTCGGTCGCCTCGCCTCCTTCTTCGACCAGCCTCCGCCTGCCGCAGCTCCTGCACTCGGTGCTTCGCGCTGAGCCCTGCGCCCGGCCGCACGATGTTGACACGGCGTCCAAGATCGGTGACACTCGAATTGCACCTGGTGGCGGGAACGGAGGGCCAAGGGGGAACGTTCGGGTGGGCAACGAGGCTCTGCTGACGAAGACCAAGCAGCGTCCGAGGGCGAACGCGGTCAGCGGGACACGGCCGCAGATGGGCACGGAGCCGGCCAACGGTTCGAACGGCCCGGGGGGTTCGGCTTCGTCCGCTCGCGTCTCGGGAGTCGCCCATGGTCCTGCGAAGGGCACGACGCAGGGCTCGGGGGGTACGGGCGACAGCGGCATCTCGGCACCCTTCAACGTGCGCGTCCGCACCGGGAACCAGGATTTCCTCCCGGTGCAGAACGCCGGCACCATGCAGCGGGCGTTCGCGCTCGCCTCGCCCGATCGCAAGGGACCTGCGCTGACGCCGGTGCAGTCCTCGACGGGGGAGAAGACGGGGCTCGAGACCGAGGCGCGCGCGCAGGCGAAGGAGCAGAGCGGCGGCACCGCGCCGACGTCCCCGCGCAAGCTGGGTGCTACAGAGCCCTCCGTCGACAAGATCCCCATCCCTGGCGTCACCCCGGATCTCGAGCAGAAGGACCCCTACGCCGCGGTGAGCACGTACACGACGTACACCGGCGGGCTCCTTCAGCAGGGCCAGAAGCACGAGACCAAGATCGAGACCTTCGCGCGGCGCATCGAGAACGAGCATGTGCGCGCGATGGCGGCGAAGGCCGAGTGGGACCAGCTGAACAAGACCCTCTCGGAGAACCCCGACTCGAAGACCAAGAAGAAGGCGGAGACGCGCAAGAAAGAGCTCGAGGATCGGCTCGGAGCGAAGCTCCTCGACGAGAGGGGTGTGCCGCGCGGGAACGTGTGGTCCATCATCATGGGCACGGTCGAGGAGCGGACCCGGGTCGCCCAGCTCGCTCGAGCGGACGCCGACGACGACATCCCGATGATCGACGGCGTGTACGAGCTCGCCCGCGACGCGAAGAAGCGGGTGCAGGCGCTCACCGGGGGTCGCAGCCTCGCGCACACCGACAAGCGCTTGGAGGTGAAGGCCAAGAAGGACGACACCACAGGGATGCTGAAGCACGTCACGCGCAGCATGAACTTCCCCGAGGCGACGCAGACTGCACATCGGGTAGGGCTCGCAGCTCGGGAGGCCAAGCTCAGCGCGGATCGCCTCGCGGTGAAGACCAAGGAGCTCGAGGTCCACAACGCCGGCATCGACAAGATCATCACGATGTCGATGAAGGCCGGCACCTTCGTGAAGTACGTCGCCCGCAAGGGCCTGAACGCCGCGCTCGGCATGGCGACCGTGAGCGTGCTCCAGATCGAGCAGGAGCAGGTGCGCACGGAGAAGATGAACCCGACGGGGCAGAAGTCCTGGAAGGTCACCGGGGTGTGGACGCGCATCAGTCGAGAGTGCGAGAAGGCGAAGGAGCTCTTCGCGAAGAAGCCCTACGGCCGCGCGACGAGCTTCCACGTCGCTCTCCAGCTGCTGAACGTCATTCTGCGGGAGGCGCGCAACATCATCGCCGGGATCGCTACGATCGTGGGGCTGGCCGCCATCGCCGCGACCCCGTTGCCGCCGCTCGCCGGGGCCCTGTCGA
>JAJYYT010000153.1 GCA_021800645.1 Actinomycetes bacterium | reverse complement strand
GTGGACCGAGGTCCCCGGCACGACATCGAGCGGCTCGACCCCGGAGTACTACCTGTGGACCAACCCCCAGCTGTGCTTCAGCACGAGCAGGACGGCGTTCACCAGGTGCACGCAGACAGCTGCGACCGGGAACTTCGAGCTCTTGCAGGTCGAGATCATCGGCGCCGCGGGCTTCCCGGGCCACTACCGCTACCAGAGCTCGCTCGCGAGCTTCTCTGCCGCCCAGGGGTTCCTCACGCGGGTGTGGTGGAGCAACTACGAGGCCGAGGACCCCTCCCTCACCTCGACGACACCGAAAGCCTGCCACTACTACTGGACAGGCTACGAAGGCACACCCTCCAAGCCGACGTACACAGCCGCGTACTACGGCAGCGACGGGAAGTGCGGCCCGGTCTACTTCGGCCCCCAGGACGTGATCGACGGGCCGGTGTTCACGAACGACTCGGTCTATGTCACGACAGGCCCGGTCTTCGGCACACCTTCGACAGCGCACGCGAGCTCCCCGGTCGACACCGCCGACCCCCACTGCCTCTTCGTCGACCCGCTCCCCACAGCCACACACGGCAAGCCGTCGACCTGCAAGACAGCCGACACAGTCGACGTCGGGCGCTACACAGCCGCCTTTTCCCAGTACGGCCTGCCCGTCGAGCCGATCCCGACGAGCGACACGCAGCTCGAGCAGGTGGCCGCGCTGAAGGGTTGCGTCTACTCGGGTCCCACGCTGATCTCGCTGTACGCGACAACTGCGACCAGGTCGGCGTACATGAACGTGACAAGCCTCGAGACCCCCGTCACAGCGAAGAGCGGTCGAGACGAGGACAACGCGGCCACGAACACCCGACGCTGCGTCGGCACACACCTGCCCGCCCCCACCAACGCGCACACAGGCAACGGCGTCCTGTTCGTCGCGAACGCGACGGGGAGCTGCTCGGGCAACGGCGACAGCCCCTTCGACGGCATCCGCCAGGGGAAGGCCACACCGTCGCATCCTTCGACAATCGAGGCACAGATCGTCTACCCCGGCCAGTTCACCGGCACATCGAAGGGCTACGACTTCGTCTACGGCGAGACCCCCAAATCGAACGACTGCGCGGGCGACGCGTTCGTGAAGGACGCGAGCCGCAAGAACGCGCCTGGTGGGGTCCCGGGGATCGCGGGCAACCTCACGATCGCCGCCCAGAACAACGTCGTCATCACCGGGAACCTCGAGTACACCGACTGCGGCACAGTGTTCTCGACGACCTACCACTACGAGCGCACATGCGCCTTCGACCCCGGTGGCGTGAACGACTCGCTCGGGCTGATCGCCACAAACTTCGTCCTGGTGAACCGTCCCGAGAAGCCGGCCTGCAGCCAGCAGTCCACCGGCGTGAAGTGCTCGGCGAGCGGCCAGCTGCTCGAGGACTGCAAGACAATCTCTTCGACAGTCCCCGCCCTGACAGCGGTCCTGTGCAACCCCGGCCCCACACTGGTCGTCGACGCCGCGATCCTGGCGCTGAAGCACTCCTTTACGGTCGACAACTACACGATCGGCTCCTCCACACATCGCCTGTACGTCTACGGCACGATCGACCAGGACTGGCGAGGCGCGGTCGGCACCTTCGGCTACGGATCGATCGTGTCGGGCTACGAGAAGTACTACGTCTGGGACAGCCGCCTGCAGTACGTGACGGTCCCCCACTACCTGACGCCGTCGACCCCCTCCTGGGAGCTCGCGTCCTCCTCGGTCGTGATGACGACAGGCTGCCCGCCGTGGCCCGAGCCCTACCCGAGCAACGGCCAGGACATCCCCGCGTCGAAGACCTCCGCCCCGACAGGCGCCGCGGGCGCCTGCTGAAGCCCCCCAAGCGGCTGCGAGGCGACGAGCTGCGTCGCGTCTAAGACGGCGCGAGCGTCACCGTGTAGGGGCCCGAGATCCCGCTCGGAAGCACGACCGGCACGCCGTCGATCGACAATTTCGCGGCTCTCGGGGCGCCGAGGAGGATCGTCGCGCGGCCGGCGAGGGAGAGCGAGGAGGACGCGCCGGGCGTGAAGGTTTGCGCCAGCACGGTCGTGCCCGTCGACGACGTCACGCTCATCCAGCAGTCGGCTGTCGTGGCGCCGACGGTGAGCTCGTACCTCGAAGCGGAGGGCGCGTAGGTGGCAGAGGAGCTCGTCGAGCTCACGGCGGTGTACTGCGCAGGGACCCTGGTGGTGGTCGGCGGGCTCGAGCCCGCAGTCGCGTGGGCGTGGGTAGGGCTCCGAGAGGGGGTGCGAGCGTGAGCTGGCGAGGACGAGGAGCCCGCGTGCGCCGACCGGTGCGTCGGGTGGCGGGTGCGCACGACGACGTACGCCGCTCCGCCGACTGCGAGGACCACCACCACGGCAGCGAGGGAAGCCCCCAAGCGGCGGGCCGGACGTTCCATCACCGAGAGCGAATGGTCTCTTCGACCCCGCGCCTCGCCGGCCGCGGCGGTGCTGCGCCGGCGGGCGTCATCGGTGCCCGGCTCCTCGAGGCCGTCGTGCGCCCACGCGACCGGTCGATCACCGGACGACGGCATAGGTGCGTCTGCGCCCGGGGCTGCCCGCGGCCCGACCCGGCGCTCCCCGCCGGCCACCTGGCCCAGCACGTCCAGCGCCTGGCGGTACCCCTTGACCGACTGCGCTTCCCTGCCTCCCCGCCTGTGGACGGCGACAGCCACGGCGACGACGAGCACGACGCACACGCCGAGCGCGACCGCGACCTCCACGTCCTCCATATAACAGGATCCGCGGAGCCCACGCGAAGGCGGGTGCACGCGAACCCGGCGCACTTCACGTGCACCGGACAAGGATCCGCTGAATCCCGCGTTGCTGTAGCCTCTGATTGCAATCCAGCTGGAACAGCGGTACGTGCTGCGAGCAGGTCCTTGCGAAGCACCGGTCCGTGGGAGGAAGACGTCTTTGCGAAGAAGAGGTCTTTGCCGAGGACCGGTATTTCGAGGTCGTGGTCTTTGCCAAGGACCGGTCTTTGCCGAGAACAAAGGAAAGAGCGATGACGGCCATCGGGATCGAGAAGATCGACGGAAGGCGGGCGCGGAGCCTCAGGACGCGCGACGCGATCGTGGGCGCGTTGCTCGACCTCGTGGCAGCCGGCGACCTCGCTCCGACCGCGCAGCGGATCGCCGATCGCGCGAGCGTGTCGGTGCGGTCGCTGTACCAGCACTTCGCCGATGTCGAGGGCCTGTACGCCGAAGCCGCCGAACGGACCTACGAGTGGGCGCGCCAGACGGAAAAGGACGTGGATCCCTCGCTTCCGGTGCTCTCCCGTGTCGACGAGTTCGTCGAGAGCCGGGCGCGGGCGCTCGAATCACTCCTGTCGTTCCACCGCGCAGTTCGAGTCGTCGAGCCGACCTCGGACCGGGTGCGGAGGTACCGACGGGCGATGGACAAGTGGGAGAAAGACCGCGTCGCGAGCGTCTTTGCACCCGAGCTGAAGGCGATGGACTCGGCTCGCCGTGCGGTCGCGCTCGCGGGCATCGACGTCCTCGCCAGCGCGGACTCCTGGGACCACTTGCGGCGCAACGGCCAGTCGGTCCGCTCCGCCCGCCAGACGGTCCGGGCCGGGATCCTCGGGCTGCTCGGCGCCTGATCGGCCCTGGCACCCAGCACCGCGGCTCAGGTCCGTAGTCGGCTCAGGTCCGCAGTCCGGCCCGAGGCCGAAGCTCGGCTGGGATCTCGGCGCGACGAGGGTTCGCGCGGTCCCGCGCCGACAGCACAGGATCGGCAAGCCCCCAGTCGGCGCCCACCTCCGGATCGTCCCATGAAAGGCCCAGCTCGTCGGCGGGGTTGTAGTAGCTGTCGACGAGGTACCAGAGCAGCACGTCACTCATGGCCGCGAACCCGTGCGCCACGCCTGGCGGGATGAACAGCCCACGGTCCTCTTCCCCGCGCAGCTCGATCGTCTCGGTGACCCCGTCGGTCGCCGACCCCTCGCGCAGGTCGTGCAGCACGACGCGCGCCCGGCCTCGAAGGACGTACCAGTAATCGGCCTGGTGCAGATGGTAGTGAAGGCCGACGACGGCGCCGGCCTGCTTCTCGGAGCGGTTGGCCTGCACCATCTCACGTCCGAGCGGGAGCCACTGACGTCGGTACGTCTCGACGAACTTCCCCCTCTCGTCGCCGTGGACGTCGGGGACGACCACGACGACGTCTTCGATCGAGCACGAAAGGAACGTCGGCACGGCCGAACAGTAGCGGTCCCGTCCCACCTCCCGGCAAGGCCACGCCGAGGCCGCGCTGGGGCGGCGGCCAAGGCCGCCCTGGGGCCGTGGCCAAGGCCGTGCTGAGGCCGTGGCCAAGGCCGTGCTCAGGGCCGGTCAGGAGAGCACGAGGAACCCGTCTCGAAAGCATGCGATCCCCTCGTCGACGAGCGCGCGGGCGATGCGCAGCGCGCGCGGCCCTTGGTCGGGCCACCCTGCTGCGCTCGCCACCTCGCTCGAGGCGACCGGTCCCGCACGCAACGCCTGGACGAGCTTTCCGCGGCCTTCCCGGTCCGATCCTGCGAACGTCCCCTGCCGCCGGCGCCCGGGCTCGGCGGGGTCGGGGGCCCCTGCCCTGCCGCCTGCGCCGGCCCACCGGCAGCGCGCGACCAACGGGCAGGTCCCGCAACGAGGCCGACGCGCAGTGCAGCAGCGTGCCCCGAGATCGAGCATCGCCTGGTTGAACCGCCACGCGTCGCTCGCCGGCACGAGCCGGTCCGCCATCCGCTGGGCCTCCTTCCCGCCGATCGGCCGCCCGGCGATCGCGCGGGCGAGCACCCTCGAGACGTTCGTGTCCACCACGCCGATCGGGGCGCCATGGGCGAAGGCCAGAACGGCGCGCGCGGTGGAAGGGCCGACGCCGGGGAGCGCCAGCAGAGCGCCGAGCTCGCCAGGCACCCGGCCTCCGTGACGCTCGACGAGCGTGACTGCCGTCCGGTGGAGGTTCAGCGCACGGCGGTTGTAGCCGAGACCAGCCCACGCCCGCACCACCTCGCCGACGCCGGCGGCAGCACACACCTCGGGCGTCGGGAAGCGGGCGACGAAGCGGCGGAACGGCTCCACGACCCGAGCCGCCTGGGTCTGCTGGAGCATCACCTCGCTCACGAGGACGAGCCACGGGTCCCTGGTGGCTCGCCACGGAAGGTCTCGCCACAGGTCGGCCGCGGCGTCGAGGAGCGCGCGGCGAACCGCCTCGAGCTCACGATCATCGAGACCGGCGCGCCTCGCGCGGGCTCCGTTCGTCGGCTCCACGCGTCCTTCCTGTCAGCTCCACGCGTGGTCTTCGCGAGGTCGGCGCCGCGCGGGGAGCGCCGCTCGCTTCCAGACCATCACCTTGCGGCGAAACGAGCACACCTCTTCGCCCCGCTGGTTGAACGCCTTGGTCTCGACGGTGACGATCCCGCGGTCGTCCTTGGTCCTCGACGCGACCGCGTCGAGGACCCTCGTCTCTGCATAGATCGTGTCTCCGTGGAACGTCGGGTTCCGATGCACGAGCGACTCCACTTCGAGGTTCGCGATCGCCGAGCCGCTCACGTCCGGGACGCTCATGCCCAGTGCGAGCGAGTACACGAGGTTGCCCACGACGACGTTGCGGCCCTGGACGGCGTCGTGCTCGGCGAACCAGGCGTCCGTGTGGAGCGGATGGTGGTTAGATCGGAA
>JAJYYT010000152.1 GCA_021800645.1 Actinomycetes bacterium | reverse complement strand
TGGAAGGTCTCGGCCTCCTCGACGCGGTGACGACCTTCGGTCCCGACAAGGTCACCCGCCGTCGGGACGGTCGCCTGTTCGGGCGGCGAGCGAGCGGGTACCAGATCCACCACGGCGTCGTCGCAGCGTGGGGGCGGGCGCTGGTGCGCCTCGATGACGGAACCGCGGACGGCGCGATCGGCACCACGCCGGCCGGGGGCACGGTATGGGGCACCACGCTGCACGGCCTGCTCGAGGCCGACGCGGCGCGGGCGGCCTTCCTCGATCGGGTCGCGACGAAGGTGCGCAAACGGGTGACGCGCGCGGGATCGTTCGCGGTTGCCCGCGAGCAGCGGATCGACCGATTGGCCGACACCCTCGAGACGCACCTCGACCTCACGGCGCTCGACCGGATCCTCTCCGAGGGAGCCCTGGCGTGACCACCCGCCTCGAAGAGGTGCTGGCGGCCGTGCAAGCCCGGGTCGACCACCTGCGGGCATCCTGCGGAGATCCCCCGCAGACAGAAGTCGGCTGGCACGAGTGCGACGCCATCGGTCCGCAGGAGCTCGCAGCCGCCGTCGACGAGGGCGCGTCGCACACCGCTGGCGATCGAACCGTCGCGGCGTCCCTCCTCGTCCAGTCCTACGCCTATCGGGTGGCTGCGGTCAGCCTGGCGGCCTTCGCGCTCGGGCTGCCCTGGCCTTCTCCCGCGGCCGAGGCAACGTCGGTGCGCGTCCACCAAGGTCGTGCGAAGGCGCTGCGCTTCCGATCCGACGCCCTCGGCGAGGCGGAGGACGCCCGGGGGATCGCCGAGGCGGCGTTCACCTCGCACCTCGTCGGGTTCGTCTCCGCCGCGCGTGCATCGCAGCGCCTCGGAAAGCGGTTGGCCTGGGCCAACGTCGCAGCCTCCTCGGCAGCAGCGTTCCGGGCGGTCGAAGGCTCGGCTCGCGACCGCGGCGACACCAGCGAGCGTCTCATGATCCGACGCCGCGCGGATCGGCTCCTCGCACACGCGCCGTGGCTGGCGGGCACCGGGAGGTTCGACACGCACGGCGCCGACTGGGAATGGCGGCGCTCCGCTTGCTGCCTGTGGTACCGCACGTCGGGCGGCCGCACGTGCGAAGGCTGCAGTCTCGGCACACGCCAAGAGGCGCACACGTGAGTACGCCGGTCGCAACCGCAGGTCGGATCCACGTGATCGTGTCCACGAGCACCGACCTGCTCGCGCTGCGTACCGCGGTCGAGGGTCTGCCGAAGGGCTTCCGGGCGGTGAGCGCCTCGACTACCTGGGCACCCGACCCCGTCGGCGACCTCCACGGAACCAGCTGTGTCCTGGTCCGCCTTCTCGGCGGTCGCCAGGCGTGGGCGGAAGGATTCGACCGTCTGCGGGCCGAGTGCGCCGAGCAGGGGATCGCGCTGCTCGCCTTCAGCGGCGAAGCCGCCCCGGACGCGGAGCTGACCGCGGCTTCGACCGTGCCCAGCGCCACGGTCACCGAGGCGTTCGCCTACCTGGCCTACGGAGGCCCCGCCAACCTCGAGCAGCTGCTGCGCTTCGTAGCCGACACCGTCTGCTTCGACGGATGGGGCTTCGAGCCGCCGAGCCCTGTCGCGGACCACGGCGTCTGGCGGGAGCCGGAACTGTCGAGAGCAGGCCCGGTGGTGGGCATCGTCTTCTACCGAGCCCACCTGGTCGCAGGGAACACCCAGTTCGTCGACGACCTGTGCGCTGCCGTGAGCGCTGCGGGGGGACGCCCGCTCGCCATCTGGTGCTACTCGCTGCGGGATCGGGCCGCCGCGCCGGTCGTCGAGCTGCTCCGCCGCCACGGTGCCCGGGTCCTCGTCACGACCGTGCTCGCCGCAGGAGGCGCGGCGGCCGCGGCCGGCACGACCGGCGCGCCAGGGGGCGCCGAGGGCGAAGGCTGGGACGTCTCCGAGCTGGCGCAACTGGACATCCCCGTGCTCCAGGCTCCCTCCACCGGACGCTCGAGCGAGGAATGGGCGGCCTCCGATGCGGGGCTCGGCCCCTTCGACGTCGCCTCGGGCGTCGCCATCCCGGAGCTCGACGGCCGCATCATCGCGCCAGCCTTCGCGTTCAGCGAGGTCGTCGACGACGGCGACCAGCTCGGCACCAGCGTGCAGGCCTACCGGACCATTCCCGACCGGGTGGCTCGGGTCGCAGGCCTCGCGCTGCGCCTCGCGGGCCTCGGTGCCACGCCGCCCTCGGACCGGCGGGTCGCGATCGTGCTCTCCGCCTACCCGACGAAGCGAAGCCGGCTGGGCAACGCCGTCGGCCTCGACACGGCGGCTTCCGCCCTCGTCCTCCTCGACGCGCTCGCCGGCGCGGGCTACCGCGTCGAGGGGCGACCCTCCGACGGCGACAGCCTCATGGCTGCGCTCGCCGACGGGCTGACCTACGACGCCGAGGACATGACCGGCGAGCAGCTCGGCATCGCCGTCGGCAGCCTGCCCGCCAGGCACTACGCCGAGTGGTTCGCCACCCTCCCCGGCACCGCCCAGGAGGAGCTCGAGTTGGCGTGGGGCCCGCCTCCGGGTCGCCACCGGGTCCACGAGGAGCGGCTCGTGTTCAGCGGCCTCGAGCTCGGCAACGTGGTCATCGCCATCCAGCCGCCTCGGGGCTACGGCGACGACCCCGTGGCCGTCTACCACTCGCCGTCGCTCCCTCCGACCCACCACTACCTCGCCTTCTACCGCTGGCTGGACGAGGTCTGGGGTGCCGATGCGATCGTCCACCTGGGCAAGCACGGCACGCTCGAGTGGCTGCCCGGCAAGGCCGTGGGCCTCTCGGCCGGATGCTGGCCCGACGCCGCACTTGGCGACGTGCCGCTCTTCTACCCGTTCGTGGTCAACGACCCCGGGGAAGGGACGCAGGCCAAGCGGCGCGGCCATGCCGTGGTGATCGACCACCTCCTCCCGCCGATGACCAGAGCCGACACCTACGACGACCTCGCCCGTCTGGAGCAGCTCTTCGACGAGTACGCCCAGCTGCAGTCCCTCGACCCAGCCAAGCTCCCCGCGCTGCGCGAGCGGATCTGGAAGCTCGTGCGCGACGCCAGCATCGACCAGGATCTCGGCCTCTCCGGCGTGGCGCTCGACGACGGGTTCGATGATGTCGTGCTCGCGATCGACGGCTACCTGTGCACCCTGAAGGACGCGCAGATCCGCGGAGGGCTCCACATCCTCGGGTCGGTGCCAGCGGACGAGCAGCTGATCGACCTGGTCCTTGCGAGCACCCGCCTGCCACAGGGCCGCGTCCCCTCGCTGCGCGACCAGGTGGCGTCGCGTCGCGGGCTCGACCCCGACGATCCCCAGCACCTCGACCGCATCGAGGAGGCGTCCCGCTCCCTCGTCGCCACGGCCGCCTCCGAGGGCTGGGTGGCGCGTCCCGACTCGACAGCGACCATCGCGTGGGTCTGCAACTGGCTGGTCCCGAACCTGCGCCGGACGGGAGACGAGGTCGCCAACCTTCTGGCCGGCCTCGACGGCCGGTACGTGCCGGCCGGACCGAGCGGGGCGCTCACCCGCGGGGGCGCCCACGTCCTGCCCACCGGCAGGAACTTCTACTCCGTCGACCCGAAGGCCTTGCCGACGCAGCTCGCGTGGGAGGTCGGCACGAAGCTCGCCGACGCGCTGCTCGCCCGTCACGTGGAGGAGGAGGGGTCCTTCCCAGCGACGGTCGGCCTCGTGCTGTGGGGCACGGCGGCGATGCGCACGCAGGGAGACGACGTGGCCGAGGCGCTGGCGCTCCTCGGGGTCCGCCCGGTCTGGGAGGAGCGCTCTCGTCGGGTGGTCGGGATCGAACCGATCCCCCTCCCGACGCTGGGACGCCCCCGCGTCGACGTGACGCTGCGGATCTCGGGGTTCTTCCGGGACGCCTTCCCCTCGATGGTCGACCTGCTCGACGAGGCCGTCGAGCTGGTTGCCGGCCTAGACGAGGCGCCGGAGGACAACTTCGTCCGGGCGCACGGTGCCGCGGACCCGAGGGTCTTCGGCCCGGCACCTGGCAGCTACGGGGCGGGCATCCTGCCGCTCATCGAGAATCGCAACTGGCGGTCCGACGACGACCTCGCGGCGGTGTACGTGACCTGGTCAGGGTGGTCGTACGGCAGGAAGGGGTTCGGCGTGCCGGCCGTCGAGGCGATGCGGCGGCGCTTCGCAGCCATCGACGTCGCCGTCAAGAACCAGGACAACCGCGAGCACGACATCTTCGACTCGGACGACTACCTCCAGGAGCACGGCGGGATGGTGGCCACGATCCGTTCCCTCACCGGCCGGGATCCGAAGGCGTGGTTCGGGGATTCGGCCAACCCGGCTCGGCCCCTCGTCCGCTCCCTTGCCGAAGAGGCTGCCCGGGTGGTCAGGACCCGTGTGGTCAACCCCAAGTGGCTGGCCGCCATGCGCCGTCACGGCTACAAGGGCGCCTTCGAGATGGCCGCCACCGTCGACTACCTCTTCGGCTACGACGTCACCGCGCACGTCGCGCAGCCCTGGATGTACGAGCGAGTGGCCCAGGCCTACGTCGCAGACCCCGAGAACCGGGAGCTCTTCGAGCGGTCCAATCCCTGGGCTCTTCGCTCTATCTGCGAGCGGCTCTTCGAGGCCGAGGAGCGGGGCCGATGGAAGCCCGACGGAGAGACCGCCGACATGCTCCGGCGAGCCCTGCTCGACGCCGACGGCTGGGAGGAGTCCAGATGAGCGCGCACCTTCCGTTCTCCTCCGTGGTCGGCCAGGACGACGCCAAGCTGGCGCTTCTGCTGGCGGCCGTGGAGCCGCGCCTCGGCGGCGTGCTGCTGCGCGGCGAGAAGGGTTCTGCGAAGACCACCCTCGCGCGGGGGCTGGCTGCGCTGTTGCCCGGAGGCGCACCGTTCGTCGAGCTTCCTCTCGGGGCGAGCGAGGACCGCGTCGTCGGAGCCCTCGACGTCGCCGCGCTGCTCGGGTCCCGGAACTACGTGTTCCGCCCCGGACTGCTCGCTGCCGCCCACGGAGGGGTGCTCTACGTCGACGAGGTCAACCTCCTGCCCGATCATCTCGTGGACGTGCTGCTCGACGTCGCCGTGTCAGGGGTCAACCGCGTCGAGCGCGACGGGTTCTCCGAGAGCCATCCTGCACGGTTCGTGCTGGTGGGCTCCATGAACCCCGAAGAGGGGGAGCTGCGCCCCCAGCTGCTCGATCGCTTCGGCCTGGCCGTCGACGTACGGGCACCCGAGGAGCCAGAGGTGCGCGCCGAGATCGTTCGGCGCCAGCTCGCCTTCGAGTCGTCGGAGCCGCCCGCCGCCTCGGCGGACGACGCGATCCGCGACACGCTGGCGAGCGCGCGGCCGGTCTCCTGCGGCGACGCGGTCGTCATGGCCGCCGCACAGCTGGCAGTGGCCGTCGGCGCACAGGGCCTCCGAGCCGACCTCGCGCTCTGCCGCGCCGCCGGAGCCCTGGCCGGGCTCGACGGAGCGCCCAAGGCCCGGCCCGAGCACCTTCGCCGTGTGGCGTCGCTCGTGCTCGGGCACCGCCGCCGACGCGACCCCTTCGAAGCACCGGGGATTGCATCCGAGGAGCTCACCTCGGCGCTCGACCACGTGCTGGGCGGCGCAGCCGCAACCGGCGACGTCTCGGGGCAGCACGACGTCACACGGGACCAGCGCGTCCGGGCGGAGCGGGACGTTCCTGAAGAGGGGGCCTCGGAGCCTCGAT
>JAJYYT010000151.1 GCA_021800645.1 Actinomycetes bacterium | reverse complement strand
AGCGTGTGGGCGATCGCATTGCGCGTGGTCTCGTTGCCTGCGACGACGAGGAGGATGAAGAACGACGCGAGCTCGGCGTGCGTGAGCGCTTCGCCGTCGACGTTGGTCGTGACGAGCGCGGTCGCGAGATCGTCGGCCGGCCGGGACAGCCGTTGCTCGCCGATCGCGTGCATGAGCTCGGTGAGCTCGGCACCGGCCTGGAGAAAGGCCTCGATGGGGTCGATCCCATCGGGGACGTACTCCTGGTCCCCCTCGGAGAGGATGACGTTGGAGCACCGGTAGACGGCGTCTCTGGACTCCTCGGGGATGCCCATCATGTCGCAGATCACCCCGAGCGGGAGTGGAGCCGCGACGTCGGTGACGAAGTCGCCGCTCCCCCTCTCGCTGATGTCGTCCACGATGGCGCTCGCGCGTTGCCGCACGCGTGCCTCGAGGGCCGCGACCATGCGCGGGGAGAACGCGGCGCCGACGATCCGGCGCAGCCGAGCGTGACGCGGGTTGTCCGTCGAGATCATCCCGCTGAAGTACTCGACCATCTCCTCGGGCATGTCGATCACGCTCACCGCGCCCTGCCCGGAGCGGAAGACCTCGGGATGCCGGCTGGCCCGGGCGACGTCCGCGTGGCGAGTCACCGCCCAGTAGCCCGGTCCCGGCGGCGGCATGTGGGGCGACCGGTCCCGCAGGTCCCGCTCGTCGAAGTGCGCGATGGGCCGCTCTCGGCGCAACGCTGCGAACGCGCCATCGATCTCCTCGGGCGTCCTCGCCCAGAACTCGAGAGCGGACAGGTCGATCTCGTCGAGCGTGACGGGTTCACGAGGCAGCACTTCGCTACGCTACGCCGCGGACGAAAGGTCCACTCGCTCGACTCGACACCGCGTCTCGAGCGGGCGCGCGGGGATACCGGAGACGTCCGCACGTAGGGGCTCCTTGGCTGCCCGCGATCGTGCTGCCCGCGATCGTGCTGCCCGCTATCGTGCGCCCCGCGATCGTGCGCCCGCTATCGTGCGCCCGCTATCGTGCGCCCGTGACCCGGCTCTCGGGGCTCGAGGCAGAGCTCGTCCGCCCGGACGGGCCGGCGCTCTTGGAGGAGTGGTTCTCCCCCCTCTCCGCCGTCCTCGAGGCGGACTGGCCCGACGACCCGGGGTGGCTCCTCCACGAGCGGGCCGCCATGTTGGACCAGCCGGGCGTGCGAGCCTACGTGCTCGGCGTGGCGCGGCTCGCAGACGTCGTCGCGGGCTGCTTCCAGGTCCGGACGGAGCTGCGAGACAACCTCGACGCCGCCGACATCGAGATCTGGGTCGATCCTGCGTGGCAGCACCGCGGAGTGGGCCGGGCGCTCCTCGAGGCGGCCGAGCAGATCGCGCGTGACCGCGGCCGGCACGTCTTGTCGGGGACGTCCGAGTCCCCCCTCGGCTCCCCCGAGACCGGGCGCCGCGACTGCTTCGCAAGGGCCGCGGGGTACGAGCCGGTGCTCGCCGAGGCGCGTCGAGAGCTCGACGTCCCAGTCGACCCGGAGCTCCTCTGTGCGCTGGCCTCCGAGGCACACGTGCGAGCAAGCGGCTACCGGCTCGTGAGCTGGGAGGGGAGCTGCCCTCGGGAGTGGGCAGCCGGGCGGGTCCGGGCAGCCGCCGGCATGTCGACCGACATCCCCTCTGGAGGTCTCGAGGTCGAGCCGGAATCGTGGGACGTCGCCCGCCTGCGCCAGCACGAGCACGTGGTCGAGGCGATGGACCGCGCCACGATGGCCGTGGCGGCGATCTCACCCGACGGCGAGCTCGCCGGGTACAGCGAGATCGGCGTCCCGCGTGCGGCGCCGTTGGTCGCGTACCAGCTCGATACCTACGTCGTGCCCGCCCACCGCGGCCATCGGCTTGGGACGCTCCTCAAGGTGGCCAACCTCCGCAGGCTCGTCGAGCGCTTCCCGGCGACCCGGCGCGTCGTCACCACCAATGCCGCGTCCAACGAGCCGATGATCCGCGTCAACGAACGGCTGGGCTACA
The DNA here is from genome assembly GCA_021800645.1 of Actinomycetes bacterium. The sequence continues at coordinate 3,714 of JAJYYT010000151.1, read as the reverse complement.
GGCTCACCGGCACGGCGACGGTGTGGCAGAAGCGGCTCGGCCGCGGCGCTTGCCGGTGAGGTGCGACACCGTAGAAGTCGCCCGGGTCCGTGCCGGCGCGCTCAGCGGTGGCAGGTGCTCGCGTACTGCTCGAGCTCGTCGGCGAGTTGCACGAGGAAGACCCGGTCGGCATCGGTGAACGCGACGTCGCCGCGCACCACCGCGCTGAAGACGGTCGCCTGGTCGTAGAGCCCTCGCAGCTCGTCGCTGCCGCACGCGACGACGAAGGCTGCGGCCAACGGGTAGAAGTCCGGCCAGTCTTCGCGGGCCAGCCCCGGCGTCATCGAGCCTTCCGACAGGGCGACTGCAAAGCGCTGCAGCCTCCGGACCGTCTCGGCCGACAGGTTTCCCGTGGTGTCGAGGTAGCCGACGAGGCCCTGGTCGACGGCACCGAGGTACGTGACGAGATCGTCTGCCACTGTCCCATCATGGCCACCCGCCCTGCGAGCGTGCACATCGGTGGCGACCGGGAAGCTCGGGGCATCGAGCCCGCGACGGGCGCGGCAGCGACCACGGCGCGCAGACCGCTGCGCAACGCCGTCGACCGGTCAACCCAGCTTGTCGCCGGGCTGCGCCCCGGCGTCCGGCATGACGAGCAGCACCGTCTCCCCGCGGTAGGTCCCGAGGGTCAGCACCTCGGAGTGGGACGGACCCACCTGGCGGGCGGGGAGGTTCACGACCGCGAGGACAAGCCGGCCCTCGAGCTCTTCCTTCGCGTAGTTGGTTATCTGCGCCGAGGAGCGCTTCTCGCCGATCTCCGGACCGAAGTCGATACGGAGCTTCCAAGCGGGCTTGCGCGCCTCGGGGAACGCGGACGCTTCGATGATGCGCCCCACACGAACGTCGACCTTCGCGAAGTCGTCCCACGTGATCACAGCCAGATCCTATGCACGTTGCAGGTCCGCTTCGCTGGGGCATACGCGCCCCCCGACCTCATCGCTTCATCGCTTCCGGACGCATCGGAATCGCTTCATCGCTTCCGGACGCATCGGAGCCCCCGGGCTCCGGGGGCTCCGATGCATTGTGACTGACGCCCGGTGGTACCCGGACTCCTCCTTCCTACCCCCGAGCCATCCCCTTCATGCATCGGCGAAGCTGCCCCGCTGCGGGATCGCACCGTGGTCGCCATCTCCCGCTCTGACGACTTCCTGATGGAGCCTCACCGATGCCGATGTCGTCACCAAGTGCTCCGGAGCATCCAACCCGCTCCCTCGGCCCCTTCCGCAGTGCCCATACCGCATTCCCGAGCACCGCATGCCGGGCCCATTCCGAAGGCACCAACCGGAACCCGTCCGTGGCGCACGGCAAAAGTCCCGAGGGACCGGTCGCAGCTTCTGCCGTGCTCCTTGTCATGGCTCGTACTGGGCCCGGGAGGAAAGCACAGACTGATAGTGCAAAACGTGGGCCACCGAGCCGCCGAGCGGAAGGAAGGGAGGCAGCGATCCGCCCGGCTCCACCAGGAAGGACGACCAGAGGCGCCGCATGGCGAGCGACTCTGGGGGTCCTCCGCGCTCGAGGCTTTGAGAGATCAGTGCGGAGTCAGCGGCAGGAGAACGCGCCTGACAGCTCTGCGTGCGCGAGGCACAGTGAGCCAGAAAGGTTCGAACGCAGGGTGGAAGTGATGTAGTGTGACGAGCCATGGCTACTTCGACTGCTTCCAAGAGTGCGACTGCTTCTAAGAGAAGGGCTCGCAAGCCGGGCCCGATGTCCGATTCCCACAAGGCCGCGCTGGCAAAGGGGCGCGAAGAGGGTCGAATTGTCCGGGCGTACCTCGAAGCCCTCGAGACGACCAAGCCGCGACGGGGCAGGAAGCGGACCGTCGAATCGATCCGCAAGAAGTTGGCCGCGATCGAAAAGGAGATCGCGTCTGCGAGCCCCCTGAACCGGCTGCATCTGGTGCAGGAGCAGCGAGACCTCGAGGCCGAGCTCGCACACTCGGGCCAGTCCGTCGACGTCGCGGCCATCGAGAAGGATTTCGTCAGGGTCGCGAAGAGCTACAGCACTCGCAAAGGCCTCTCCTACTCGGCGTGGCGTGCGGTCGGCGTCAGCGCGCAAGTGCTCGAGAAGGCTGGGATCCCGCGAACCCGTAGCTGACCGGAGGGCTCGTTGGCAGCGGAGTCAGCGGAAGTCACGGGACCCCGGCACCGGCCCGAGCGCGAGCGGCTCGAACCGCTCGGCGACCACGTTCACCGTGCCCTGTGCCCGCTCCAGACGCCCCTTCACGATCAGCGCAGGCGAGCTCCTCGCCACCGCACGCCAGCGCGCCCACGCACCCTTCGAGCACACGACGTTCAGCATCCCGGTCTCGTCCTCGAGGTTCAAGAACACCGCGCCGCGGGCGGTGTCGGGCTGCTGGCGGTGGGTCACCACCCCGGCGACCACCACTTTGGACGAAGGACCCTCCACGACCTCAGCGATCGTTGCCACCCCGCGCCGCTCAAGCTCGGGGCGGGCGAGCTCGATGGCGGTCCGGTCCGGGGCCACCCCGATCGACCACAGATCGTCCCTCACCTCCTCGATCGCCGCCCTGGGTGGCAGCGAAGGCGCGACGGCGCCGGTGACGATCCCCGGGAGGCGCCCGGGAGTTGCCTGGGCGGCCGCGCCCGCGGCCCACACGAGTGCGCGGCGGTCAGGCGCGCCGGTCCGCCCGTCGAGCCCGTCGAGCCGGTCGAGCCGGTCGAGCCCGTCGAGCCCGTCGAGCCCGTCGAGCGCGCCCGACAGCGCGAGCGCCTCGAGCTGCGCGCGGTTCAGCCCTCCCCGGCGCACGAGGTCCTCCTGGCTCGCCCAGGGCTGGCCGGCGGAGATCCGCTCGGCGGTCCCCCTGCCGACGAAGCGCACGGAGGCGAGACCGATGCGCAGGGCCGCCGCGCCGACCGGTGCCGCGCCGGCCCGGCTCACGTTCACGTCCGGACGTAGCACGGCGATCCCGTGGCGCTTGGCGTCGGCGAGCAGGCTCTGGGGCGACCAGAAGCCCATGGGCTGTGCATTGAGGAGGCCTGCCGTGAAGGCCGCCGGGTAGTGCAGCTTCAACCATGCGGAGGCGTACACGAGCGAGGCGAAGGACAGCGAGTGGCTCTCGGGGAAGCCGAAGTTGGCGAAGGCGGACAGGCTCTCGAAGACCTTCTGCGCCACGTCGTCGGACACCCCGCGCGCGGCCATCCCCGCGAAGAGCCGGTCGCGCAGCGCCTCCATTCTCTCGTCCGAGCGCTTGTGGCTCATGGCTTGACGGAGCTCGTCCGCATCGGTCGGCGTGAAGCCGGCGACGTCGACTGCGATCTGCATGAGCTGCTCCTGGAAGAGCGGGACGCCGAGGGTGCGGCGCAAGGCCGGCTCGAGCAGCGGGTGGAGGTAGGTGACGGGCTCCTCACCGCGCCGGCGCCGGATGTAGGGATGCACCGCGTGGCCCTGGATGGGGCCTGGCCGGACGAGCGCGACCTCGACCGCGAGGTCGTAGAAGCAGCGCGGCTGCACGCGGGGCAGCGTGCCCATCTGCGCTCGGCTCTCCACCTGGAAGACCCCGACCGTGTCCGCCCGGCACAACAGGTCGTAGACGGCGTCCTCCTGCGGGAGGGCCGCGAGGTCGATCACGACGCCGTGGTGCTCGGCGACGAGGTCGACCATGTGGTGGAGCGCCTCGAGCATCCCGAGACCGAGCAGGTCGAACTTCACGAGCCC
>JAJYYT010000150.1 GCA_021800645.1 Actinomycetes bacterium | reverse complement strand
GGCCCACCGGCCTCGGCGTGCTCGGGCTCCTCATCGTCGATCCGAGACCACTTCGGCTCGCGGACATCGCCGACCACCCGGACAGCGCGGGGTTCCCGCCGGGCCACCCACAGATGCGGTCCTTCCTAGGGGTCCCCGTCGCCGCCCATGACGAGATCTACGGGAACCTCTACCTCACCGACAAGATCGGGTGGTCCGAGTTCACCGAGGACGACGAGGGCCTCGTGGTGGCGTTCGCGCAAGCTGCCGGCATCGCGATCGAGAACGCGCGCCTCCACGAGCGCGTCCAGCAGATCGCCGTGCTCGAAGACCGCGACCGCATCGCGAGAGACCTGCACGACGTGGTCATCCAACGGCTCTTCGCGATTGGGTTGTCCCTCCAAGGCATCGCGAGGGCACCGCTCGCAGCAGAGGCGCTCGAGCGCGTGCAGCGAGCCATCGGGGATCTCGACGAGACGGTTCGGCAGATCCGGTCCTCCATCTTCGAGCTCGCGCGCACGAGCGCGGCCGGCTCCGCAGTCCGCGCGGGCGTGCTCGGCGTCGTGCGCGAGCTGCGCCCGGTCGTCGGGTTCGACGTCTCCGTCTCCTTCGAGGGCCCGGTCGAGACCAAGCTCCCCGAGGCGGTGGTCGAGCAGCTCCTCTTCACCGTGCGCGAGGCGCTGACGAACGTCGCCCGACATGCCGAAGCGTCGCGCGCCTCGGTGCTCCTGCGGGTCGACGACTCGACGGCGACGCTCGAGGTCGTCGACGACGGCCGCGGGTTCTCCGGTTCGCCCGGCAGCCGTGGTGGCGGTCGGGGCCTCGGCCTCGTGAACCTCCGCCGGCGCGCAGAGGGGCTCGGCGGCGAGCTGGCGGTCAGCACGCCGGAAGGCGGCGGCACCTCGCTCACCTGGCGCGTGCCCGTCTGATGCGCGCCCGAGCCGAGCCTGCCTCGCCATCCGGTTCGGCCAGCGCGAAGACAGGGACCCCTCGAAGAAGGACCCTCGAGGAGAACGCCGGGGACCGTGGAGGAGGTCGTCACCCTCGCGCCGGAACCGCTCCACCGGTCGAGCTTCGCGTCACGTCCTCGGACGGCACCGGCACCACCACCACGGGCACGGGCGCCCGCTCCGCCAGGCAGAGGCTCGTGCTGCCGAGGAGCTTGTCGGGATGTGCGCCTGCCCCGCGCGTGCCGACCACGAGAAGGTCTGCGCCGTCCTCCCCCTCGGCGACCCGGCACAGGACCGAGTCGGGATCGCCGTCGAGGACCCGCCACTCGAAGCGGGCCGGGTCCAACCCTGCCCGGCTGGCGACCAACCGAGCCCGTTCCTCGTGCGCCGAGACGACCGAGAGGCCGGCGTGCTCGAGGATCCCGACCGCGTGGATGACGCGAACCTCTGCGCCGAGCGCGGCCGCGACCGACGCCGCCCACGAGAGCGCCGCGTCCGCGTCGCGTGAGCCGTCGTAGCCCACGGCGATCCGGGTCGGCGGGGTCACGGCATCCCCCGCCAGCGCGGGCGCGGCCCTGTGTCGTGCACGTCTGGCGCGTCGAGCGAGTCCCGCGCGTACCAGCGGTCGTAGGCCTCGTCGACCGCCCGCTTGCGTGCGAGCGCCGCGGCACGTACCGCTTCCGTACCCGGCCCGCCGAAGGTCGGCTCCTCGGGCGGCCCGACGCCGCCAAGGAACGCCCCCAGGGTTGCGGCGGTCGAGTGGCGCACTGCCTGGAGGTCGTAGCCACCCTCCAAGAACAGCACCGTGCGGCCCGACGACGGTGCGAACCCGGCGACCGTGCGGGCGAGCGCCGCGAAGTCCGCGCTGGACAGCATGAGCTCGGCAAGCGGGTCATCCCTGTGCGCGTCGAACCCGCAAGACACGAGCACCCAGTCCGGGCGGAACGCGTCCACCGCTGGCGCGATGACGTCGTCGAACGCGTGCCGGAGGACGTCGCCGGTCGCCCCTGGCGGCACCGGCACGTTCAGGACGGTCCCGATCGCCGCAGCTCCACCGACCTCCTCGGGTCGGCCGGTGCCCGGGTACAGCGGCCACTGGTGCGTCGACACGTAGAGCACGGCCGGCTCGTTCCAGAAGATCTCCTGCGTGCCGTTGCCGTGATGGACGTCCCAGTCGACGATGAGCACGCGCGCGCCGCGCTCGACCAGCACGCTGGCGGACAGCGCGACGTTGTTCAGCAGGCAGAATCCCATTCCACGCTCACGTCCTGCGTGATGCCCAGGCGGGCGGACGACGGCGAACCCGATCCCTTGGCCCTGGGACTCCAGCGCGTCGATCGCTGCCAGGCCTGCGCCGGCCGCACGCACGGCTGCGTCCCACGACGTGGTGGTGACGTAGGTGTCCGGGTCGAGCGGACCGCCGCCTCGGCGCGAGAACGCCTCGAGCTCATCCAGGTACTGCTCGTCGTGGATGCGCACGAGGTCCTCCCGGGTGGCGGGATGGGCCTCTGCGACCACGAGGTCCCCTCCCAGATCGAGGTCCCTGATCCCCTGCAGCACGGCCCCTATCCGCGCGGGGCGCTCAGGGTGCCCTCCGCCGTCGTGCTCCGCCTCCCCTACGGGACCCCCGAGGATCAGCACGGCACCCCGGTCCCTTCGCCCCTGTCGGCGTCCGCCGGATCCACCACGCGGGAGGCCTCTCGTCGCGCGAGCGCCTCGAGGTAGGCAGGAACGGGCTCGATGGAGAACCTGACCTTCACGACGCCCTCCTCGAAGCGGGTCTCGACCGGAAAGCCCGTACCGCGGAACATCTCGAGCATGGGGACGTTCTCCGGCAGGGTGTCGGCCGCGAACACCCGGATGCCTTGGACTCGGGCTGCACGGGCGAGCTCGTCGGCGAGCAGCGTGCCGATCCCCTGGTGCTGGAAGCCGTCCGCGACGACGAAGGCCACTTCGGCTTCGTCGGTCCCTTCGACACGATCGTACCGCCCCACGGCGACGAGCCGGCCTCCGCTCAGCACCACCAGTGCCAACCGGTCCGCGTAGTCGACATGGGTGAAGCGCTCGACTTCCCGCGCAGTCAGCACGGGGTGGAAATTGAAGAACCGGAGATAGACCGACTGAGGGGAGAGCGAGGAGTGGAACGCGACCAGCCTCGGGGCGTCGTCAGGCCGGATCGGCCGGACGTGCACGCATCGTCCATCGCGGATCCGCACGTCCCGCTCCGCCTTGAAGGGGTAGCCGGGCGGCGTGACCGGCGGCTCGCCGGGCTCATGCCTCGCGACGCCGCACGGGACCGGGCCCGCCGTCACCACGTCGTCCCGGGCGTCCAACATGACAACTCCTTGCCGAAGACGCGTCCATTGCCGAAGAGGCGTCCATTGCCGAAGAGGCGTCCGTCTCGAGGACGACGCATCGGGGACGTCGGGCTCACGATCCCGCGGCGCAAAAAGAGGCGCAAAAAACTGCTGATCAGACTCTCGTGACCGGGACCTTCTTCACCTCCGGCTCCTTCTCGGCGGGGATCGGGACTCGTACCTCGAGAACGCCGTTGTCGTACGTCGCCTTCACGTCCCCGGAGAACCCTTCGGGAAGCGGGATCGTCCGGGTCAGCTCGCCGTAGCGGAACTCCGAGCGGTAGCCCTTCTTGTTCTTCTGCTCGGCCTTCATCTCCCGGTGCGCGCGTACCCGCAGGACGCCGTCACCCACCGTGACCTCGATGTCCTTCTCCGGGTCGACCCCGGGCACCTCGCTTCGCAGCACCAATGTGCCGCCGTCTTGGTACTGCTCGATCCGCAGCCAACCGTCCCGCTCGAGGTCCAGGTCGAACAATTGGCGCCACCGCTCGGGCAGCACGAGCTCGGTCCAGTCAGGCAGCTGGCGCGCCTCTCTGTGAACGATCGCCATGGCAACCTCCTCTCTGTTTCTGTCGTGTGTCTATTCCTTGTCCTTGTCCGTCCGGACGGGCTTCTCTGTTCCCGCGTGTTCCTTGTGCTCCGCTTCGCTTTGCCTCTCTATCCGGGCTTCCGCGGTTTACGGACGTCCGCTCCGCGTGCCCGGCGCTTCTGCGGCCTGCCCTCGGCTCGTCCTCAGAGGTGAAGAGCTGCACGGGACATCCGCCTTTCCGATGGTAGGCGCCGCGCGAGACGTCGTCGAAGGGTCGAAAGCCCCTACGCGAGCCTCGGGTCCCGAGCCGCGTGTCGATGGGAGCGCGCGCTCGGTCTGGAACGCTTTCACTCCCGAACGCGCTGAAGGCGTCCGTCCCGCGATCGAGCGGGAACCGGACGCCTTCTTCAACTGTACGCCGGGTTCCCCGTCGAAAGGACGTACGACAACCGAACCTTCAGGCTCTGCCCGTCACCACCCCTGCACTCGAACAGTGCGGTGATGCGTATTGCACATGTCGCCACGGGCTCTCGCCCGCAGAGTCCTTCGCCGGATCACCCGGTCGAATCGGTGTGTCGAACTCACCTCGCTCGAATCACCTCCTCGAAGCCTTCTCGAAAGCCCCTCGGCCCTCTTGTCGGCTCACTTTTTTCAACACCTGACGACCACGCGTTGTTCCCTCGAACGCCCCGAACCAGGGGGGCGGCTTGCCCGGGCTCGAGGTCCGCGGCTCGGGGTCCCGGGCTCGGGGTCCGCGGCTCGAGGTCCGCGGCTCGGGGTCCGGGGCTCGGGGTCCGGGGCTCGGGGTCCTGGGGCGCCCCGAGTCCGGCAAACTCGCGCAAGATGGTGACGGACCGAGCGCCGAAGGAGGCGACCGAAGGGAGCGGACCATGACCTCCACCTCAGAGCTTCTCGTCGACGGGTTCGGGCGTGTGCACGAGACCGTCCACACCGTCGTCCAGGGGCGCTCTCTCGACGCGCTTCTGTTCCGACCCGACGAGAGCGCGAACCCGATCGGTTGGCTTATCTGGCACCTCACGCGGGTCCAGGACGACCACGTCGCGGAGGTGGCCGGCACCGAGCAGCGGTGGACCGCGGAAGGTTGGGACGCACGCTTCGCGCTGCCGTTCGAGCGCCTGGAGACCGGCTACGGCCAGGACCCGCGAGATGCCGGCGCGGTCGCCGTAGAGCCTGCGCTTCTGCTCGGCTACCACGACGCGGTGCACGCGGCGACGGTCGGATACCTTCGCCCGCTCGTCGACGCGGACTTCGACCGCGTGGTGGACACGCGCTGGGACCCCCCCGTCACGCTCGGGGTGCGGCTCATGAGCGTGCTCGCCGACGACCTCCAGCATGTCGGGCAGGCCGCCTACGTCCTCGGCCTGTTCGAGCAGCGTGGCCTGTTCGAGCAGCGTGGCCTGTTCGAGCAGCGTGACCCATGAGAGCTCCGCTCCCGGGCGGTCAGGCGGCGCTGCAGCGGTTGGGACCCATTTCGAGAGTCCGGACCTCCTCTACCGGGGCCGTGGCCTCCCCGGAGTTCAGCCGGACGATCTCGACATAGCTCGGGGGTCGGGGTGCCGCGCGCGTCGACGCCCACGACACGAAGCGGTCTCGGTCCCAGCCGAGCTGCGGGACCGCGGCGCGCACGTCTCCGAGACGCGCCGCGACGGGAGCCGAAGGGACGACGTCGACGTCGCCGTAGTGCGCGGGGAGCACGAGCACCTCGTCGGACCGGTTCGCCATCAGCGCCTGCAGGGAGCAGTACAGCTGTTCCGCGTACTCGCGCGCCCGGTCGGCAAGGTCCGGACGCCCGACGCCGTCGACGAAGAGCGTGTCGCCCGTCAGCATCGCCCTGCCTTCCAGGTCGAGCACGACGGACCCCATGGTGTGCCCGGGGGTCGCGATCACCCGCACCGCCGCGGCC
>JAJYYT010000149.1 GCA_021800645.1 Actinomycetes bacterium | reverse complement strand
CGACGACCAGGTTCCTCGCGCCCACGACGCTCGGGGCGAGCTTCGCGGACGTCTGCGTCGGCAGCACCGTCTTCGTCCAGGGCACCACAGCCTCGGGGACCGTGTCTGCCACGAGGGTCATCGTGGTCCCGCTCGGGCGGTTCCGCCCGCAGGGTGACCAGCAGTTCCCCCAGGGTGATCGTCACTTCTCGGGATCGGCGGCACCGTGGCTAGGGTTGGGACACTCGTTCGCTGGGACCACGACGCCCAGGACCACGACGCGCGGCTCCTTCAGCTCCCTGTAGGTCCGTGTAGGCCTTTCAGGGCCCCTGGACGCAGGTCGGACGTCGCCGGGACGTCGAGTCCAGGTGGCCACGCACCGGGTCCACGGTCCGAAGGCCAACAGCGACGCCGATCCTCCACGCCGGCCCCTTGCTTCGGGGCGGGCTTACCGGTGCCGGTGGCGTCCGACCAACAGCCAGAAGAGCCCTGCGATCACTGCGACGAGGACGACCACCTTCACGAGGACGGCCACGAGGCTCGCGATCGAGCTCAGCACCCAGAAGGCGATCAGGACACCTATGACGCCGACCGCGACCACGGCGAGCGTGTGCCGTGGGCGCACGCCACCGGCACGCTGCTGAGGAGAGCCCCCTGGGGTCTGCGCTTCCACTTCGTGTGCCATGCACCCTCCTCGACGGCCCGCCTGCGCTCTTCGCGCTCTGGCGCTCCTCTGATGCTACGACCTCCCAAGGCGCCCGCGGCGTCGCCCATGGCGCTCAGCTCGCAGAGCTCTTCGTCCCGTCTCCTTCACGCTCGCTCGGCCCCCATCGCGACTGTCGGCGTGCCGGGACGACGATGCCTTCGGGACCCACCATCGATGCCGCGCCCACTGCCGCCGAGCCGAACCGACGGCGGATCGCATCGACCGCGCCGATCACCTCGCGCCAGTGGTCCTCGCGGCGCGCCGCAGCCGCGACGCCGCGCTCGGGCCCGCCGCTCGCGGGGTTCTCGAGCTCGAAGCGAAGCTGGCGACCCGCTGACGCCGACTGGAGCCCCGACACGCTGACCCCGAGCAGCCGCACCCCGGTCGAAAGCTCCACCGCGTCCAAGAGCGCGACCGCGATCATGCCGATCGCCGAGCCGGTGTCGAGCCCCGCCTTCATGGTGTGCGCCCGCGTCACGAGCGAGAAGTCGGAGAGCTTTACCTTGACGGTGACCGTCCGCGCCACCTGCCGGCCCGCGCGCAGCTGATCCGCCACCAGCTCGGCCATCCGCTTCGCGTGACGCCGGAGAGCGTTGCGGTCGGCGAGGTCCTCGCGGAAGGTCTCTTCGCGCCCGATCGATTTCGCTAGGCGCTGAGGGACCACTGGCGCACGGTCGTCGCCACGCGCGAGCGCGGCGAGATGCCGACCGTTCGCCTTGCCGAGCGCGCGCACGAGCGCTGCCTCGGGAAGCCTGGCGAGGTCGCCGACCGTCCGAGCCCCGAGAGCTGCGAGCCGCTTGGCCGTCGCGGGCCCGACACCCCACAGCTGCTCGACCCCCATGGGATGCAGGAACCCGAGCTCTTCCTGTGGCTCGATCACGACCACGCCGGCCCCTGGGAGCTTCCCCTGAGATCCCACTCGTGGCTTCGCGGCACGTGACGCGAGCTTCGCGATCGTCTTGGACCGTCCGGCGCCGACCGAGCAGTCGAGCGCGAGCTCCTCGCGCACGCGAAGCCGGATCGCCGCGGCGATCTCTGCCGGCGTGCCGAACAGACGAAGTGCGCCGCAGACGTCGAGGAACGCCTCGTCGAGCCCGATGGGCTCTACGAGCGGCGTGAAGGACAGCAACACCTCGCGTAGTCGAGCGCTGACCTCCTCGTACCTGGCAAAGTGGCCTTCGACGAACACCGCGTCCGGGCACAGCCTGCGCGCGCGCAACGACGCCATCGCGGAGCGCACGCCGTGCACGCGAGCCTCGTAGCTGCAAGATGCGACCACGCCCCGCGCGCCGCTGCCTCCCACGATCACCGGCCTGCCGGCGAGCGTCGGATCGTCGAGCACCTCGACGGAGGCAAAGAAGGCGTCCATGTCGACGTGGAGGATGCTCGGCTCCCGCCGCCGTCCCACGTCGGAGGCGCCCACCGGCGGAGATCCGAGCTCAGCCACCGAGGCGCAGCCGCCGGAAGCCCTCGGCGTAGACCACGCCTGCACGGCGGCCTTCCTCTTCGGCACGTCGGCGAACCGCCTCCGCCGCCCATCCAGCCTCTGCGCCGGCGAACTGGCTGCGATGGCACTCGACCGCCGCCGCCTTGACCTCGACCGTCTCCGAGATGTCCACCCACACGTCGGGCTCCAGGGTTCCCGAGAGGTACACCGCCGACACCTGGTGCGGCGGGCCAGCTTCGGGGAAGTAGAGCGGGAGCGCGGCGGAAGGAGACAGCGCGTCGAGCAACGCCCATCCCGCGACCCTGTGGTCGCGGTGGTTGAAGTACTCCTGCCCGAAGAAGACCGCAGTCGGGTCGTGACCGAGCACCACCTCGGGACGCAGCGAACGGACGAGCCCGACCAGCTCGCCGACGAATGTCGGCCTCCGGTCGAGCTCTCCGTCGCTCGCGCCAAGCACGCAGTACGAGGCGAGGCCGATCGTCTTCGCGGCCGCGGCGAGCTCGCCGGCGCGACGCCGGGCGAGCTCCGCGGGCTGCACCGCGCGGTCGCGCGTTCCACGGCCGCCGTCCGTGCAGACCACCAGGTGGACCGAGGCGCCCTTCCTCGTCCACGACGCGAGGGTGCCGCCGCACGCCACGTCGGCGTCGTCAGGGTGGGCGTAGACGGCGAGCGCGACGCCGGGCACGGAGGTGACGAGCTCGGGCACCGCAGTCAGCCCGCCGGAGTCAGGCCCGCTGCTTGGGCACGGTCGTCTTGATCAACAGCCCGACTTCTCGCTGGAAGTCCACCGCGTCCTCGAAGCCCTTGTAGACGCTGGCGAACCGCAGGTAGGCGACGTCGTCGAGGTCCTTCAGCTGCTCGAGGACCGCCATCCCCACCCGTTGGCTCGTGGGCTCGGGCGACTCCGCCCGGAGCTGCTCTTCCACGCGGCTCGCGAGCTGCTGGAGCATCTCGCCGGTGACCGGTCGGTTCTTGCAGGCGGCCTGGACGCCTGCGACCAGCTTCGCCCGGTCAAAGGGCTCGCGCTGGCCGGAGCGCTTCACCACCCACAACGGCTGCTCTTCGACACGCTCGAAGGTGGTGAAGCGACGGCTGCACCCGAGGCACTCTCGCCGGCGTCGGATCGCCGCGCCCTCGTCGGCCGTGCGCGAGTCGACGACCCTGTCGTCGTCTGCACCGCACCACGGACACCGCACCCCGACGACGTTAGTGCTGCGCGGCTTCAGCGCACCGCCGCCGACCTGCCCGATCAGGGGATTGGGATGCGCTCGCCTGGGACGACGACCGCTGAGCCGATCTCCCTGGCGAGCGCCTCGGCCAGCGGCCTCGGGTCGCCGCCACCGTCCAGGTGCGACGCGATCGACCACAACGTGTCGCCAGGGCGCACCACGTAGATCCTCTCGGAAGCGATCTGGCCATCCCCTTGGGGGTGCACCTCGGCGGGCGCCCCGCCGAGCGGCGCGATGGGAAGCGCGAGCGCGCACGTCACCCCAGCGCCGATCACGCCGAGGAGCACGCCACGGCGGCGCCGACGAACGGCCGAGCCCCGAACCTCGCGCCGTGAGACGTCCACTCTGGTGCGGACCGCGGCGGACACGTCGGGCCAAGGAACCACCGGGCCCGTCGAACCCATGCCAGACCGCGCATGCGGCCTCGCCTCGGCGTCCGCGACGGCGCGGTCACGGACGAGCTCGGGCACCGAGCACCGCCACGACACGCCGAACCGACCCACCGACCAGTCTGTGGCCCCGTCGTCCAGTACCGGTGCGATCACCATGTCCCTGCTCCTCGTCCATCCTTCTCGGGTCCTTTTGCCTTGTCGGGCCATCTCCGGACCTGCTCCGGGATCGCCTCTCGGGTTCTCGAGCGCCGCCGGGCACCCTGCCGGTGGCGAACACCCGTTCGCCTCCCACCCTGATCTCAACACGAACATACGTTCGTGTCAAGGTGTACTGCGAACAGATGTTTGCCCTTGGGAGGCCCCACCGCTATGCTCTGGCAAACATATGTTCGTCACTGTCGGCGAGCCTACGAGGAGGTTGTGACCGTGGCGCAGGTGCTCAGCGGGAAGCGGCGCCAGATCCTGGAGTTCATCGGCGACTGCCTTCGGGAGCGGGGCTACCCGCCCTCGGTGCGGGAGATCGGCGAGGCGGCCGGGCTCGCCTCCCCGGCGTCCGTGCACAGCCATCTCGCCGTTCTCCAGCGAGAGGGCTACCTACAGCGGGACCCGACCAAGCCCCGGGCGATCCAGGTCCGCTACGAGCCGACGTCCCAGGTCGCGATGGCCGCCGGTCCCGTCCGCCACGTGCCGCTCGTCGGCGACGTCGCCGCAGGGACGGGAGTGCTCGCCCAGGAGAACGTCGAGGAGATCGTCGCGCTCCCCGAGGCCTTCACCGGCCGCGGTGCGCTCTTCATGCTGCGCGTGCACGGCGACTCGATGATCGAAGCGGGCATCTTCGACGGCGACTTCGTCGTCGTCCGCCAGCAGCCCGATGCCGAGGACGGCGAGATCGTCGTCGCAGGGATCCCGGGTGACGAGGCGACCGTGAAGCTGTTCTCCCGGCGCGGAGGCAAGGTGGTGCTGACCCCGCGGAACCCTGCGCTTTCCCCGATGGAGCTGCTGCCGGAGGACGTCACCATCTACGGCAAGGTCGTCACCGTCCTGCGCCGGCTCTGAAGGCCTCGCCGCGGCCGGCGGCAGGCGCGTCGGAGCGGTGTGGTGCGCTCGGTCGCCACTCGATCGGCCCGGTCACGCGCCGTGCGCGATCAGTCCACCGAGCACCTCGCGTGACCGTTCCAGCGACGCGCGCGTCACGTGCTCGTCGGGGTGGTGCGCGAGCTGGGGGTCGCCGGGGCCGAAGTTGGTCGCGGGGATGCCGTGCGCCCACATCGTCGCGACGTCGGTCCACCCGAGCTTCGCCCGCGGCCGGTGGCCACTGCGCTCGACCAGTGCGGCGAGAAGGGGGTGCCCGAGCGCGGGCGGGGCCCCGTCGGCCCAGTCGACGAACGCCAGGTGGTCTCCCAGGGCCTCGTCGAACAGCCCGTCGGTGAGATCGAGCAGCAGACGGCGGGCGGCGCTCGCATCGTGGTCGGGGGCGAAGCGGTGGTTGACCGTGAGCACCGCGTGGTCCGGCACGACGTTCCCTGCGACGCCGCCTGACACCGAGACGGCCTGCAGCTGCTCGGCGTACTCGCAGCCGTCGATCTCGACGGTCCGCCCTCTCCACGACGCCACGCGTTCGAGCAGCGGAGCAAGCCGGTGGATGGCGTTGCGACCCGTGAACGGGCGGGCAACGTGAGCCCGTATGCCACCGAGGTGGAACTCTGCACGCACGCTTCCCTGGCATCCCGCCTCCACGTGCGAGTCGGTCGGCTCGCACACGACGGCCGCGTCGGCAACGAGCAGGTCCGGCCGCTCGCGCCACAGCTCCAAGAGCCCGTTCTCCTCGCGCCCGACCTCCTCCCGGGCGTACAGGCACCAGGTGACGTCGACTGCCGGCTCCGCGCACGTCGCCGCAAGGTCGAGGATCACGGCGACGCCGCCCTTCATGTCACACGCACCCAGGCCCCAGACTGCATCGTCTTCCACACGCGGACCGTCGTCGCCCGCCGAG
>JAJYYT010000148.1 GCA_021800645.1 Actinomycetes bacterium | reverse complement strand
ACGACGGCGGGCAGGTGTTCGCCTTCGGCGCCGCCCGCTTCTACGGCTCCCTCGGCGCCTCCCCGCAGGGCCCCGGCACGCCCGTGGCCGCGATCGCCGCCGACCCCTCCCGGCCCGGCTACTGGCTCGCCACCACCGATCGCGCCCTCGTGCCGAGCGGGCCCGTCCCCACGGTGGACGCCACATGCAACGCGCCGGGCACGGCTCCGGCCGTCGAGCCGTCGGGGATCATCTTGGCCTGTGCGGACGCCAACGTCTACCTCGACCACCTCACCTGGTCGACGTGGGGCGAGTCGGGCGCCGTCGGCGCCGGCGACTACACCCACAACCTGTGCCAACCCACCTGCGCGGCGGGCACGTTCGTGTCGGTGCCGGCCACCGTCAGGCTTGGCTACCCGATCGAGACCGCCCGCGGGCTCGAGTTCGCAGCGCTGAGCTTCACGACCTCCGGCACCACGACCAGCCAGGTGATCGTGACGAGCCCCTACGCGGGCTGACCGCCGCACCGGCATAGCCTGGGCGGCGAGGTCGGGCCGGCGAAGGCGCCAGGGGAGGATCACATGCACGCAGCGGTCGAGACCGCGACGCTCGCCAACGGCTTGCGGGTGGTCGTCCTCACGGACCCCTCGACGCCGGTCGCCGCGCTGGCCGTCCACTACGACGTCGGCTTCCGCTCGGAGCCTCCCGGCTCCACGGGCTTCGCGCACCTCTTCGAGCACCTCATGTTCCAGGGCTCCGAGCACCTGGAAAAAGGGGAGCTTCCTCGGCTCATCCAGGGCAGCGGCGGCGTGTTCAACGGCTTCACCCGGCCAGACGCCACGGTCTACTTCGAGCAGTTCCCGGCCGGGGCGCTCGAGCTTGCGCTCTTCTGCGAGGCCGACCGCATGCGCGCGCCACGGATCACCGAGGAGAACCTCACGAACCAGATCGCGGTGGTGAAGGAGGAGATCCGGGTGAACGTGTTGAACCAGCCCTACGGGGGGTTCCCCTGGCTCGCAGACCTCCCGCCGCTGCTGTTCGAGACGTTCCCGAACGCGCACAACGGCTACGGCAGCTTCGACGACCTCGGCGCCGCGTCGCTCGAAGACGTCCACCGGTTCTTCGACGAGTACTACGCCCCTACGAACGCGGTCGTGACGATCGCCGGAGGGGTCCACGCGGACGCCGCGCTCGCCGCCGTCGAACGGCACTTCTCCGACATCCCCCGACGCCCGGCGCCGCCGCGACCGAGCTTCGCAGAGCCGGTGCCGCAGGGCGAACGGCGCGCCCGGCGCGTCGACGACCTCGCGCCGCTCCCCGCGCTCGCGCTCGGCTACCGCGTCCCGGACCCCATCGACGACGAGGAGCGCTACGCCGCGGCGGTCCTGCTCGCGAGCCTGCTCACGCACGGGAGCGCTTCCAGGCTCTTCGACCGTCTCGTCCGAAGGGACAAGCTCGCCGCCCACGTCGGCGCGATGTGGGGGGGGCTCGACTCGGCCTGGTCCAGCCGGGACCCGACGTACCTCGCGATCATCGTCCACTACCCCGACGAAGGGCTCACCGATCGGATCGTCTCGGTCGTGGACGAGGAGATCGACGAGATCGCCTCCGGGCTGCCGGCGCCCGAGCTCGAGCCCGTCCTGGCCCAGCTGACCTCCGAGCACTGGATGCAGGTCGACGCCAAATCGGGGCTCGCGATCCTCGCTGGCTTCTTCGAGCAGCAGCGGGGCCGAGCGAAGCTCGCCTTCGAGCTCGCGGACCGCTTGGCCGCCGCGGCGCCCCACGTCGACGACGTCGCCGCCCAATGGTTCGCGCCGCGCAACAGGGCCGTGTGCACGCTCGTGCCGGGAGCAAGGTCATGACCCTCGGAGCCCCGATCGAGCCCCCCGGCCCCGGTCCCTACCCCTCGGTCGCGCTCGGGGACGTGTCGGACGTGGGGACGCCGGAGGGGGTGAGGGTCGTCGCCGTCCGCCGGTCGCAGGTGCCGCTCGTCCAGCTGCGCCTGCAGGTCCCCCTCGGCGACGTCCGCACGCGCGATGCCGCGGCGCTCCGTCTCCTGCCAAAGACCCTCCTCGCGGGCACCGGAGGACGTAGCGGCAGCGAGATGGCGGCAGCGATCCAGCGCATCGGCGCGTCCGTCGACACGTCGGCGGACCCCGACCACGTCTCCGTCGCCGCGAGCGCCCCAGCAGGCGAGCTGACGGCGATCCTCGAGATCCTCTGCGACCTTGTGGCCCACCCGTCGTTCCCAAGAGCCCAAGTCGCAGGCGAGCGCGAGCGGGTGGTCCAGGAGGTGCTGCAGGAGGCCGCGGACCCGATCGCGGTCGCCACACGCGCCCTGAGCGCCAAGCTCTTCCCCCGCCACCCCTACGCAGACCCGTTGCCCGGCGTCGCGTCCATCCGCAGGACCGGCCGCGAGACGCTCGGCCGTTTCCATGCCGCACGCGTCCACCCGCACGGAGCCACCCTCGTCATGGTGGGCGACATCGATCCAGAGGAGGGGACCGAAGCCGCGCGCCGCGCGCTCGGTGCCTGGGAGGCGAAGACCAGCAAGGCTGGGGGCGGGGCCCTGGAGGCGCCCCGCGCACCGGACTCAAAAGGCGGCATCGTTGTCCTCCACCGACCCGGTGCAGTCCAGTCGAACCTGCGCGTCGGCGCGCGTTGCGGAGGTCGCCACGACCCTGGGTTCCCGGCGCTCGTGCTGGCCACGACCATCTTCGGGGGAAGCTTCACGAGCCGGCTCGTGACCAACCTGCGGGAGCGCAACGGCTACACGTACTCGCCACGCGCCGGGATCGAGGAGCACAGGCTCGCGGCCGCGCTCGCTGTGCGCGCCGAGGTGGCCACCGAGGTGACCGCGAAGGCGCTCGCCGAATTGCGCTACGAGCTCGCGCGGATGGCCACGGCCCCGGTCACTCCCGAGGAGCTCGAGTCCTCCCGCCGGTACGTGACCGGCGTCGTCGCGATGACCTCGGCGACCCAGGCCGGGCTCGCCGACGTCCTGGCGAGCTTGGTTGCGAACGATCTCGACCCGTCCTACCTGGAGGACTTCGTGCGGGAGCTCGCCAGGGTCGACGCCGAGGCGGTGGCCGAGGTAGCGGCACGATCCCTCGGCCCGGCGGGCATGACCACCGTCGTCGTCGGTGACGCCGACGAGGTGGCCGACGCGCTGTCACCGCTCGACCCCGTGGAGGTCCTCGGGCGATAGCGGCCTCGCGGCGGAGACGCCCTCGCCCGGGCAGACGAACCCAGCTCACCTGCTCGTCACGGTCCGCTCTTCGCACGCCCATGGCGAGCCGTGGGCACTCAGCAGCTCGAGGAACGGCTCGGCGGGAAGGGCCTCGGGGCCGAGCACTCCGGCGCCGCCCCACGCGCCGGACTCGAGAAGCTCGAGCGCGACCACGGGGTTGACCGCGGTCTGCCAGACCACCGCCTGCGAGCCGAATTCGGCCATCGTCCACTCGTTGTCGACGACGTGGTGCAGGTACACCTCGCGTGGCGAGCCGTCGACGCCGGTCCCGCGCACCCAGGTACCCGCGCACGTCACCCCCGTCATCAGCTCCCCGAGGGTCGCCGGGTCCGGCAGGCACGCCGCCACCACGTCTCGCGGGGAGACCTCCGTGGCGCCGACCTTGACCGGCGAGCGGGAGTCCAACCCCAGCTTGTGCAGCGTCTTCAGCACCTCGATGAATTCGCGACCGAGCCCGTACTTGAACGTGACGCGCCCAGCGTCGATCCAGCGGGGGATGAGCACCACCTCCTCGTGCTCCACGTTGACGCACTCCAGCGGGCCGATGCCGGCAGGGAACGCGAACACCTCGGGCTCGCTGAAGGGCTCGGTCACGAACCAGCCCTTCTCGCGCTCCCAGACGACCGGGGGGTTCAGGCACTCCTCGATCGTCGTCCAGATCGAGAACGTGGGGGCGAAGTCGTACCCCTGGACGGTCAAGTTCGCCCCGTCGCGCACGCCGATCTCCTCCATCGTCGAGAACAGCCGGTCGGAGGCGTAACGGGCGAAGACGTCCGACAGCCCCGGCTCCACGCCGATGCCGCACAGCGCCAGCTGTCCTCGGCGCTCCCACTCGTCGGCCATTGCGAACTGCTCGTCGCCGAGCTTGACCCCCGGGGTGCGGAACGGGTCCTTTGGGTCGGGGCGGGAAAGCGACATGGCCATGTCGAGGTAGGTGGCGCCCGAGGCGAGCGCGGCACGGAAGATCGGCATCACGAACCGGGGATCGACGGCGTTCAAGACGGCGTCGCACCTCTCCGCGCGGATCAGCTGCCCGGTCGCCTCCTCGTCTTGCGCGTCGTGGCAGACGGCGACGAACCGCTCGCCGGCGTCCGCGACCGCCCGCCTCGCGCGATCGGCGTCGCGGTCGGCGACCACGACACGCTCGAAGAGCCCCCAGCGCGACACGATGCGCACCACCGCGGACCCAACACCGCCGGCGCCGATCACCAGCACTCGCATCGCACCCCTCCAAGCATCCCCCGTCGGTCCGGACGCTACCGCTCCAAGCGCTCGCGCCCCGGCGCCGTGCTCAGCCCGTGCAACCCGATCGCGCGGGCGAAAGGCGCGTCAAGCGCCGTGGACGAGCGCGCCGTCCGCGAGCACGAGGTCCACCCCGACCGTCCCGATCTCGCCGAGGGGCGAGGCGAAGGGGTCCCTGTCGAGCACGACGAGGTCGGCGCGCTTTCCGACCGTGATCGAGCCGGTCTCGTCCTCCAGGTGGTTCACGTACGCGGAGCCCGCCGTGAACGCAGCGAGCGCGGTCTCGAGGTCCACGCGCTCTGTCGGCAGGAACGGCTCGTCGTGGCTCGAGCGGTCGCCGTCGGCACCGGGGGCCTGGCCCGGAGGCTGGGTCCTGTTCACGGCGACGTGGATCTGCGCCATCACGTCGGGGGTCGACACAGGCCAGTCACTCCCGAAGCACAGACGAGATCCGGACCGCACGAGGCTCCCGAACGGGTACTGCCTTGCCGAGCGCTCCGGCCCGAGGAACGGGATCGTGAGCTCGACCATCTGCGGTTCGTTGCACGCCCACAGCGGCTGTCCGTTCGCCGTGAGCCCGCATCTCGCGAAGCGGGCGACGTCCTCTGGGTGCACCACCTGGAGGTGCGCCGCGCAGTGCCGGTTGTCCGCCGGCCCGTTCTCGTTCCTCGCCGCTTCGACCGCGTCGAGCACCTCGCGCACGGCGCGGTCACCGATCGCGTGGAAGTGCGCCTGGAAGCCCTCCGCGTCGATCCGCACCAGCGCCCGCTTCAGTTCCTCGGCGTCGAAGAACGGCACGCCGCTGGTCGATCCCTCGTGCCCGTGCCCGTCCAGGTACGGGGTCAGCATCGAGGCGGTGAAGTTCTCGCAGACTCCGTCCATCATGATCTTGACGCTGGTGGCACGGAACAGCCCCGAGCCGGCCAGGGCACGCCGCTCGATCATGCCGTCAAGCTGGCCGATCCCCACGCCGCGCTGCCACCATTGGGCGCCGACCACCCGGGAGACCAGCACCCCGCGCCGCTCGGCCTCCAGATAGGCCTCGAAGCAGTCAGGGATCACCGCGTAGTCCCCGACGATCGCCTCCTGCCAGCCGGTGATGCCGAGCGAGTGCAGGTACCGCTGGCCCTCGGCGATGCCGGCCACCGGGTGCTCCACGGTGACCCGCGGGACCACCCGCTCGACCAGGCCCATCGCGCCTTCCTGCAGGGTGCCGACCGGATTGCCGGCGGCGTCCCGCTCGATCCGGCCGTCGACCGGATCCGGGGTGCCCGCGTCCACCCCGG
>JAJYYT010000147.1 GCA_021800645.1 Actinomycetes bacterium | reverse complement strand
GTAGAAGCCCTCCTCGGCGTTCACGCTGAACGACGGCGTGCTCTCCGCGTGGAACGGGCAGAGCCCCACCCAGCGGCGCCCCTGCTGGCGCAGGGCGGCGTGCTCGGAGACGAGCGCGACGATGTCGGTGGAGGCGCGCACCTGCGCCACCTCCTCGTCGGGGATGCTCACTCAGCGGAGGGTACCCCGAGCCGCTGGCGCACCCGCACACTTGGCGGCCTCCACGAGCACCCGCCTCAGGAGAGGGACCACGCCAGGGATCGGACCGGACCCCAGAGGATCGGCCAGGCCCGGCGGAGTCAGGAGCGACCGCGAGCCCCTTTGCCGTTGTGCGCGCGCCCTGCCCGCTCGAGGGGCGCCACGGACCTCGCCGTCCCGAGCGTCCTGGAGCCCCCGGAGGACGCCGTCGCCTTCTCCTTCTTCCGAGAGCTCGGCCGCGTCCTCGACGCCGACAACGCCTTCGACTCGGCGCGCTTCGTCCCTCCGCGGTCCCGCGACGAGCCCGGCGCGACGGGGCCCTCCCCCTTGGCTCCGGCGCTTCGACCGCGCCCGCGCGGCGCCTCGTCCTGCTCACCGGCGGCGATGACCGCCTGCGCGGCAGCGAGGCGAGCGACGGGCACCCGGAAGGGCGAGCAGCTCACGTAATCGAGGCCGGCGCCATAGAAGAAGCGGATCGACGCCGGGTCGCCACCGTGCTCGCCGCAGACGCCTACCTTCAGTTCCGGCTTCGTGTCGCGCCCGCGCGCGGTCGCGACGCGCACCAGCTCGCCCACACCGTCGACGTCGACGGTCTCGAACGGGTTCCGAGTGAGGAGCCCTTTCTCGAGGTACGCGGACATCATCCTGCCTTCGACGTCGTCTCGGCTGAAGCCGAAGGTCATCTGCGTGAGGTCGTTCGTGCCGAACGAGAAGAAGTCGGCCACCTCTGCGATCTCGGCCGCCCGGAGCGCGGCGCGCGGCGTCTCGATCATCGTGCCGATGTTCACTTCGATCCCTGCGCCGTTCGTCGACGCCCGCCCTCGACGCGATCCCTTTCGGCGGCCGTTCGTCGACGGCTCCTCCGCACCGCTCGTCTCGGCGATCGCCTCTTCGACCCAGCTTCGTGCGAGCGCGAGCTCCTCGCGGGAGACAGTGAGCGGGATCATGATCTCGACGACCGGGTGACCACCTGCCGCCGCGCGCTCGCGCGCCGCCTGCATCAGCGCTCGCACCTGCATCGCGTACAGGCCCGGCTTGATCACCCCGAGCCGCACGCCTCGGGTGCCGAGCATCGGGTTCGCCTCGCGCCAAGATTTCGCAGCCTCGAAGAGCTTGTGCTCCTCGGCGCTGTGGCCAGTCGTCGCCTCCTTGACGGCGAGCTCTTCGATCGACGGGAGGAACTCGTGCAACGGAGGGTCCAGCAGCCGGACGGTCACCGGCAGCCCGTCCATCGCCTCGAGGATCGAGACGAAGTCCTCCCGCTGCACCTCGCGCAACTGCTCGAGCGCCTCGCGTTCTTCGTCCTCGCCTTCCGCGAGGATCATCCTGCGCACCACGGGCAGCCGGTCCTCGCCGAGGAACATGTGCTCGGTGCGGCACAGCCCGATCCCTTCGGCACCCAGCCGGCGGGCGTTGGCGGCGTCCTCCCCGGTATCGGCGTTGGCGCGCACCCCGAGCTCCCCGGCACGGATCTCGTCCGCCCAGCCGAGCAGGACGTCGAATTCGGGTGGCGGCGATGCCGCCGTGAGCTCGACCCTCCCCGCGACCACCTCTCCGGTCGAGCCGTCGATGGAGACCCACTCGCCTTCGTGCACGGTGACGCCGCCGGCGCTGAAGCTGTGCCGCGCGATGCGCAGCGCCTCGGCTCCGACCACCGCCGGCTTGCCCCACCCTCGCGCCACGACCGCCGCGTGGCTGACGAGGCCGCCGCGCGCGGTCAGGACGCCGTCGGCCGCGAGCATGCCGTGCACGTCCTCGGGGGAGGTCTCGTTGCGCACGAGCACCACGTGCTCGCCCCGCTTCCCGGCGGCCTCTGCGTCGTCGGCGGTGAAGTACGCCCGGCCGACTGCAGCGCCGGGCGACGCGGCGAGGCCCTTCGCGATCACCTGGTAGCCCGTCCCGGCGAACTGCGGGTGGAGCACGGCGGCGAGATGGTCCTCGGTGATCCTCGACACTGCCTCGGCGCGGGTCAGGCGGATCTTCGGCTCCTTCGTCATGTCAACGGCCATCTTCAAGGCGGCCCGCCCCGTCCGCTTGCCGACGCGGGTCTGGAGCATCCAGAGCTTGCCCTGCTCGATGGTGAACTCCGTGTCGCACATGTCCCGGTAGTGACGCTCGAGCCGGTCGAACACGTCCATCAGCTCGCGGTAGACATCGGGAAAGGTCCGCTCCAGCTCGGACAGGGGCTCCGGGTTGCGGATGCCGGCGACGACGTCCTCGCCCTGGGCGTTCACGAGGAAGTCCCCGTAGACGCCCCGGGAACCCGTCGCCGGGTCTCGGGTGAACCCGACGCCGGTCCCCGAGCGGTCGTCCCGGTTGCCGAAGACCATCGCCTGCACGTTGACCGCGGTGCCGAGGGTGTGGGGGATGTGCTCGCGTTCTCGGTACGCGACCGCCCGGGCGCCGTTCCAGCTGCGGAACACCGCTTCGATCGCTCCGTGGAGCTGGTCGGTCGGGTCCTGGGGGAACGGCACACCGGTGTGGCGCTCGACGGTCTGCTGGTAGGAGCCCACGAGGTAGCGCAGCAGCTCGGTCGGCACGCGTGCGTCGGAGGTCGTTCCGGCGAGCTCCTTCGCCGCGTCGAAGAGCGCGTCGAACTCCTCGCCGGGGATGCCCAGGACGATCCGCCCGTACATCGCCACGAAGCGCCGGTACGAGTCGTACGCGAACCGTTCGTCGTCGGTCTGCTTGGCGAGCCCTTCGACCGACCGATCGTTCAGCCCGAGGTTCAAGACGGTGTCCATCATCCCGGGCATGGAGAACGCCGCCCCGGAGCGCACCGACACGAGCAGCGGGTCGGCAGGATCGCCGATCTCCTTGCCCATGGCACGCTCGAGACGCTCTCTCGCCCGGGCGACCTCCCGGTCGAGCCCCTCGGGCCACCCGGCCTCCATGTAGGCGCGGCACGCCTCCGTCGAGATCGTGAAGCCCGGCGGCACCGGCAGCCTGAGGACGGACGTCATCTCGGCGAGGTTGGCGCCTTTCCCCCCGAGAAGGTCCTTCATCTCCATCGGGGGGCGGCGGTGCGAATGGTCGAAGTCGAAGACGTACGGCATGGAGCCTCCTGGCCCTGCGAGGCCCGGCTCACGGTCCGTGTCGCAGGGCGCGATCTACTCTGGGGGACGGACCCACCTTACGGCTGCCAGGGGGATCGTGCGAGCCGCGCCTCGGGCGCCTGTGGGCTCGGGCGGGCGTGGCGCCGACGCAGCCCGCCGCGCGCCGTCGAGCGAGGACGCTCGATGCGTCCAGCAGCCGTCAGCCGCCGGCGCGGCGCTGCAGCTCCGGCACCAGGGTCTCGACTGGCACGCGCACCTGGCCGGTGGTGTCGCGCTCGCGGATCGTCACGGCTCGATCCTCAAGCGAGTCGAAGTCCACGGTCACGCACCAAGGGGTCCCGATCTCGTCGTGGCGGCGGTACCTGCGGCCGATGCTCTGGGTCACGTCGTAGTCGCACATGAAGTGAGGCTGGAGGAGCTGGAGCACCTCGCGTGCCATGGACTCGAGCTGCGCCTTCTTGGAGAGCGGCAGCACCGCGACCTGGTACGGAGCCAGCCGGTGGTGGAGACGGAGCACCGTGCGGGCCTCGCCCCCCACCTCGTCCTCGTCGTAGGCGGCGAGCAGGAACGCCATCATCGTGCGCGTCACGCCTCCGGCCGGCTCAATGACGTAAGGGACGTACCGTTCTCCGGTCGCTTGGTCGAAGTAGTCGAGACGCGTCCCGGAGGCCTCCGCATGGCGTCGCAGGTCGAAGTCGGTGCGGTTCGCGATCCCCTCGAGCTCGTCCCAGCCCCAGGGGAAGAGGAACTCCACGTCGGAGGTCGCGACCGAGTAGTGCGAGAGCTCGTCGGGGCCGTGCGGGCGCAGGCGGAGCTTGTCTGGAGGTATCCCGAGCTCGACGTACCACCGGTACCGCTCGTTGATCCAGTACTCGTGCCACTTGGCGCTCTCGGCCGGGGGTACGAAGTACTCCATCTCCATCTGCTCGAACTCTCGCGTCCGGAACACGAAGTTCTGCGGCGTGATCTCGTTGCGGAAGGACTTGCCAACCTGGGCGATGCCGAACGGAGGCTTCTTGCGAGTCGTCTGAAGCACGTTCGCGAAATTCAAGAACATGCCCTGGGCGGTCTCGGGCCGGAGGTAGGCGACGGCGCCCTCGTCCTCCACGGGGCCCGCGTGCGTCTTGAACATGAGGTTGAACGGGCGAGCCTCGGTGAAGTCGGTCGAGCCGCAGGCCGGGCAGGGGCCTGTCAGCTTGTCCGCACGCCAGCGGCTGTGGCACTGGCGGCAGTCGACGAGCGGGTCCGTGAAGTTCTGCAGGTGGCCCGAGGCCTCCCAGACCTTGGGCGGCGACAGGATCGCCGCGTCGATGCCGACGACGTCGTCACGCAGCTGGACCATCGAGCGCCACCACGCGTCCTTCACGTTGCGCAGCATGTTGACGCCGAGCGGTCCGTAGTCGTAGGTGGAGCGGAAGCCGCCGTAGATCTCCGCAGACTGGAAGATGAAACCACGGCGCTTGCACAGGCTCACGACCTTCTCCAGGAGGTCGCCGGCCATCAGGTCTCCGGCCTCCTGCGCAGGTGCTCGAATGGCATCTGGCTCCGCCGTCATGGAACGGCAGGATACCGGAGCGCAGGCAGGGCTCGTCACGAAGATCCGCTCGACGAGGAGCCGACGAGGAGCATCGACGAGACTGCGTTCGCCACGAGGCGCCCGCGCACCGTGAGCACCGCGCGACCTCCCTCGCGCACGACCAGCCCGTCGAGCTCGGCCACGTCGGGCAGCGCCGAGGCAGGGACCCCGGCGGGGGTGCGCAACGACAGCATGAGCCGCTCGAGCTCGCGCCGATCGCCTTCCACGCGCTCTTCTCCCGCCACAGGAGATCGACCCGCCTCGACGGCCTTCAGGTAACGCTCGGGCGTACGGAGGTTCCACCACCGTCGGCCTGCCGCGTCGTCGGCCCGGTGGGAGTGCGCGGCGGCACCGATCCCCAGGTAGTTCCCCTGTCGCCAGTACAGCTGGTTGTGCCGGCAGCCCTGACCCGGGAGCGCCCAGTTGGACACCTCCTCCCAGCGATAGCCGGCGGAGGAGAGCCTTGCATCGGCGAGCTCGTAGCGCGACGCCTGCACGTCGTCGTCGGGATGGCGCGCACGGTCCCGGCCGATCGGCGTCCCAGGCTCGGCCGTCAGCGCGTACGCGCTGACGTGGCCAGGGGGGTTCGGCAGCGAGAGGACGTCGTCGATCGTGCGGGCCCAGTCGTCGTCGGTCTCCCCCTGCGCGCCGTAGACGAGGTCGACGTTCACGAGTACGAAGCCGGCAGCAGCAGCGGCCTCGAGCGCCCGGGGCACGGAAGCCGGGTCATGGCGCCGGCCGAGGGCCGCGAGCACATGGGGCGCGGTGGACTGGACCCCGAAGGACATCCGAGTGACCCCAGCCTCGCGGTACGCGCACAACCGCTCCATGGATGCGTCCTCGGGGTTGCACTCGACGGTCACCTCGGCACCGGCCGTGCGCGGGATCGCGGTGAGGATGGCTGCGAGCAACGGCGCCGAAAGGCGCGAGGGCGTGCCCCCGCCGAAGAAGACGCTCG
>JAJYYT010000146.1 GCA_021800645.1 Actinomycetes bacterium | reverse complement strand
AGCAGGCGATCCACTTCGCCGCACAGGGCGTCATCGCGGGCGCGTACGGCGTCGCCGTCGCGGCCGGCGTGGAGAGCATGACCCGCACGCCGATGGGATCCTCGGTCGTGCGAGAGCTCGGGATGCCCTTCGGCCCGCGTGTGCTCGAGCGCTACGCCGAGCGCGGTGGGCTCGTGAACCAGGGCATCTCGGCGGAGATGATCGCCGACCAGTGGCACATCAGCCGCGAGGAGCTTGACCGCTACTCGCTGGGCAGCCACCAACGCGCCGCGAGGGCGACGGCCGAGGGTCGCTTCGAGCAGGAGATCGTGCCGTTGGCCGTGCGCGACGACGACGGCGTCGAGACCGACACGGTCGTGCGCGCCGACGAAGGGATCAGGGCCGACACCTCGCTCGAGGCGCTCGGCCAGCTCAAGCCCGCGTTCAAGCCGGACGGCAAGGTCACCGCCGGCAACTCGTCGCAGATCACCGACGGCTCGTCGGCGGTCCTCATCATGAGCGAGGAGCGCGCCGACTCGCTGGGGCTCGTCCCAAGGGCGCGCTTCGTCGCCTTCGCGCTGGCCGGTGTCGACCCGGTGACCATGCTCACCGGTCCGATCCCCGCCACGCGCAGCGTGCTCGAGCGGGCGAAGCTCTCGCTCGACGACATCGACCTGTTCGAGATCAACGAGGCGTTCGCGTCAGTCGTGCTCGCCTGGGAGCAAGAGATCCACCCCGACATGGCGAAGGTCAACGTCAACGGGGGCGCGATCGCGCTCGGCCACCCGCTCGGCGCGTCCGGCGCAAAGCTGATGGCGACCCTCGTGCACGAGCTCGACCGGTCCGCGGGCCGCTACGGCCTCCTCACCATGTGCGAGGGTGGCGGGCTCGCCAACGCCACGGTCATCGAGAGACTGGGCTGATTACGCACAAGGAGGCACCGCGCGGACCCGGTGGCGACCTCCGTCGCTAGGCTCGCGCGGCGGTGCCAGAGCACGAGCGTGATCCGGTGTCGGTCTGCGAGCGGTGGCTCTCGCGGCGGTCGCTGCTCCTCCACCTCGCCCTCGTCATCTGGGTGCCCGGCTGCCTCGTCGCGTTCTGGTGGCAGGTGCACCGCGCGTTCGACGGCAACGGTCTCTCGTACCTGTACTCCGTCGAGTGGCCCGCGTTCGCGCTGGCAGGCGTGTGGGGATGGTGGCAGCTCGTGCACACCGACCCGGGCACGGTCGGGCGGCACGCACAGGCTCGCCTCGCTGCCGCCAGCGCGCACGCAACGGGCACCTCGTCCCCCCGGGCGGGTGCCGCTGTGCCGTCGGGGGGCACGACGGCCCGGGTGCACCCGGCTGATCGCCGGGACGACGAGGATCCCGAGCTCGCCGCCTACAACGAGCGCCTGGCGAGGCTCGCAGCCGAAGGGCCGAAGGGGTGGAGGCGCCGATGAGCGCAGAGTCCGTCCGCAGGGCTGCGAGCCGGCTGGCTCCTGGGTATGCACGGCCGGGCGACCTCGACGATCCGACGAAGGGGCTCGCCACCGCGCTCACCCGCTACCGGGTGATGGCCTACGTCGTGGGCACGGGGCTCGCGACGCTCGTCTTCGTGGGGGTCCCGCTGCAGTACGGAGCCGGCATCCCCCAGGTCGACCAGATCGTCGGGCCGATCCACGGCTTCCTCTACATCGTGTACCTGCTCATGGCCGTCGACCTCGCGCGCCGCGCCCGGTTCACGCTCCTCCAGATGGCGGCGATGATCGGCGCCGGCTTCATCCCGCTCCTCGCCTTCGTGATCGAGCACCGGGTCACCAAGCGCCTGCGCGCCTCGTTCCCCGAGCTCGGGGCCACGGCGGTCCCGGCGACGCCTCCCGCGCTCGAATAGCGAGGCCCCGAGGTGCGCCGGTCGATCGGTCAGAGCCCGAGCGGGGCGGCCTTCAGCGCTGCCACCGCCTCCGGCGGCCCGGACAGCTCGACCTGAGCGAACTCCTTTCGACCGGACAGGAAGAGGAGGAACTCTCCCGGTCCGCCGGTCACCGTCACGTGCGGCTCCCCCGGGCGCACCTCCACCCGCCCGTACCCGGGCGCCTCGAGCGTCGCGCCGACCGGCAGCTTGCGACGTACGAGTCGGGCCATCGGCGAGAGGCGTCGCCACAGGGCGGCTTCCTCCGCCGCGTCGAGCACCCGCGGATCCCACTGGGGCTGCGCGCGGCGCACGTCTTCGTGGTGGATGAACATCTCCGCGAGGTTCGCCTGCTCGTCGACGAGGCGGAGCAACGCCGGCGGTCCGGAGCGAAAGGCTTCGACCAGCGCGGGCCAGGGGCGGTCGCGCAGGCGTCGCTGGACCTGGTCGGTGTACCCACGAAGCGGTCGGATCAGGATCCCGGGGGCCGCGTCGAGACGCCGCTCCCGCAAGACGAGATGGGCTGCGAGGTCTCGGACAGCCCACCCTTCGCACAGCGTGGGTGCGTCCGGACCCGCCTCGAGCATCAGGTGCGCGAGCTCACGGCGTTCGGACTGTGCGAAGGCGGTCATCGCCGGCGTCAGCGGTAACGGGTCGCCATGACGAAACCGAAGAAGATCACGACCAGCCCGGCCACGAGGTACCACGCCGAGACGGAGCCCGGCAGGATCGTCATGTAATTGAGGAGGATCAGCAGGACGCCCAGGACGAGCAGCATGAGCACCAGACCGCCGAACCAGCGGGGGCTCTTGCGGACGGTCTTGGGGACCGGGGGCGTGTACTTCCCGCTGTGCTCGGGCGCGGTGTACCGGCCGACACGTGACTTCGTCGCCACCGTGGTCCTGCCAGCAGACGAGCCCTTCCGCTGTGCCCGCCCTGGCCCGCTCTGTCCCTTCCCTGCCACGGTGCCCGAGGCTAGACGGTCAAGACCGGCAGGGGAAGCCGCCCGACCTACGATCTTGCCGTGGCGGCTCGGCTGCTCGTCATCGACAACTACGACTCGTTCGTGTACAACCTCGTCCAAGAGCTCGGCGAGCTCGGCGCGGAGCTCGTCGTCCGCCGCAACGACGCGGTGGACGTCGCCGCCATCCGGTCACTCGCGCCAGACGCCATCGTCCTCTCGCCGGGACCGGGGCGACCTGACGACGCGGGCGTGACGCTCGATGTCGTCCGCGAGCTGGCCGGCGAGGTGCCGATCCTCGGCGTGTGCCTCGGCCACCAGGCCATCGGCCAGGCATTCGGCGCGGAGGTGGTGCATGCTCCCGCGCTGATGCACGGCAAGACGTCGGAGGTCCACCACCAAGAAACGGGCCTCTTCGAGGGGCTCGACAACCCGCTCGTCGCCACGCGCTACCACTCGCTCGTCCTCGCGCCCGAGAGCATCCCGGAGGTCCTCCACGTCACCGCGAGGACGGCGGACGGAGTTGTGATGGGTGTCCGACACCGCACGCTCCCAGTCGAAGGAGTGCAGTTCCATCCCGAGTCGATCCTCACGGGCACAGGGCAGGCGCTGCTCGCGAACTTCCTCGAGCAGGTGGCCGGAAGGTAGGCGGGCGTCTGCGCGTCCGGGAAGCCGCGCAGGGCGGCGGACCTCTGCGTGCCCGATTGGTCAGGTGCGACGCGTGGGGCTCGCAGGCGGCGAACGCAACGCTGCCTTTGTGTGGCCCGGCTTTGTCTTTGTCGGCGCCGGTGTCTTTGTCGGTGGGGGCGCTGGTGTCGGTGTCGTGACCGAGGCCTTGCAGACCCCGATGGCGACTGTGGCGCCGCTCCGCACTGTGGCGCCGCCGCCAGGTGTCTGCGTCACGACCTTGCCGTCTGTGCCAGGCACGCACGCAGCCGTTGTCGACGGGACCGCCTTCAGCTCTTTCGCCGAGAGCGTGGAGATCGCCTGTGTCTCGCTGTCGCCCACCACATTGGGCACGACGACGTTGCAGGGTCCGGTCGACACGGTGAGGTTGACCTTTGTGCCCGGCGCGACGTGCTGGCCCGCCTTGGGTGTCTGGGCCATCACGATGCCGTTGCCGTACTGGCCCGAGCACCCCGAGGTGACCTTCCCGGCAGCCAGGCCTGTCGTCCCGAGCGTGCTGCCGGCGGTCGCGGTTGTCTGACCGACCACGTCGGGCACCACCACCGAATTGCGTGTCGAGACTGTGAGGGTGACCGTGGCGCCCTTCTTCGCCATCTGACCGGCAGCCGGTGTCTGTGCGAGCACCGTGCCCGTCGGCTTTGTGCTCGCGCGGAAGTTCTCGAACGGCTTCAGCCCGAGGTTGTAGAGGCGCTCGTACGCGCGTGAGTACTGCTCCCCCTTCACTGTCGGCACCTTGACACGGGGAACCCCGCCCTTGCTCACGACGATCTCCACGTGCTCGCCCTTGTGCGCCTTGGCCCCCGGCTTCGGCACGGTCGTGATGACGTGTGTCCTGGAGACCGCTGTCGAGATCCGGTGTGTCACCAGCGTGACGTCGAGCCCGTCGGTCCTGAGGGTCCGCATCGCGGCGCTCAGGGGCTGGCCCCGGACTGTCGGCATCTTGAACTTCGATGTCCCGATGTACCCGAGGCTGTGGAGGATGAAGTAGATCACGAGCCCCAGCACGACGAGCAGCCCCACAAGGAGCAGCACCCAGCGCCAGACGTGCGACCCGCCCGGCGCTGGCGGTCGCCCGTCGCCCACGGGAACCGCCTGGGTCGGCGGCGTCGCAGCGAGCACGCCCGTGCGGGCGGTGTCGAGCGCGCCGGCGGCCGGGGCGGCCGCTGCCGCGGCCAACATCGCCGTGGTCGCGGGATCCGTCGCCGACACCGGCCGGCCGTCCACGAAGCGTTGGAGATCCGCTCGAAGGTCGGCGGCCGACTGGTAGCGAAGGTCGGCGGACTTGGCCATGGCCCTGGCGATGATCGCCTCGAGCGCGGGAGGCACCGTCGGGCTGAGGTCACGCAGCGGCGGCGGCTGCTCTCGGACGTGCTTGGACGCGACAGCGACCGGGGAGTCCCCGAGAAAGGGCGGGCGGCCCGCCACCATCTCGTAGAGGACGACCCCGAGGGAGTAGATGTCGCTCCGGGCGTCGACGCCCACCCCTTCGGCCTGCTCGGGGGAGAAGTACGTCGCCGTGCCCATGACCGCCCCGGTCTGGGTGAGGCTCTCTTCGGTGTTGACGGCGCGGGCGATGCCGAAGTCCGTGACCTTCACCTGCTCGTCGCTGGTCAAAAGCACGTTCCCCGGCTTCACGTCGCGGTGCACCACTCCGTGGCGGTGCGCGTAGGCGAGCGCGTCGGCGACGCGAGCGCCGATCTGAGCCACGCGCGCAGCGGGCATCGGACCGCCGGTCTTGAGCGCCTGGGAGAGCGGCTGACCGTCGATGTACTCCATGACGATGTAGTAGGTGCCGTCGTCCTCGCCCCAGTCGAAGACCGGGACGATGTTGGGATGGGAGAGGTTCGCGGCCGCCTGCGCCTCCCTGCGGAACCGCTCCACGAACGCTCGATCGACCGAGAGCTCGGGGAAGAGGACCTTCAGCGCGACCGGCCTGTCGAGGAGGCGGTCTCGCGCGCGGTAGACCTGCGCCATTCCCCCGCGCGCGACGAGATGGGTCAGTTCGTAGCGGTCGGAGAAGACGCGCGGTGTGGTCACCGGCTGCATGCGGCACCGAGCCTAGGTCGAAGAGGCGGAACTGCAGGTAGTGCCGGCGCGTCACCGGCGACGCGCGACGCGTCCCACGTGCGTCGCGTGGCGGCGTTCCGACGACGCGCTCGGTCGTGCGCGGTCATCCGGTGCCCGCGGCGGTCGGGGCGGTCGCGGACTGCGTGCTCGACGTCGACGACGACGACCCGGCTGTCGCGCCGCCTCCAAGGTGCTTGCTCGCGAGGTACTCCTG
>JAJYYT010000145.1 GCA_021800645.1 Actinomycetes bacterium | reverse complement strand
GGGCGGTGCGTCGCGGCCTCGAGGCGGGCACCGTCTTCCCCGCTCCGCATGTCAGCCAACTCGAGCTCGCCGAGATGCTCTGCGAGCGTCTCCCGGCCGCCGAACGCGTGCGCTTCACCAACTCGGGCTCCGAGGCCACCCTCCTCGCGTTGCGCATCGCGCGCGCGGCCACGGGCCGGCTGACGGTCGTCGCGTTCGAAGGCGGGTACCACGGGTCGGTCCCCGAGCTCGCCGACGGCGGCCCGGACGTCGTGCGCGTCGCCTACAACGACCCAGATGCGGCTGAGTCGGCGCTCGACAGCTCGGTCGCGGCGGTCATCGTCGAGCCGTTCCTCGGGAGCGGTGGCGTGGTCCCCGCGGCATCCGGCTTCTTGGAGCGGCTCCGCGCAAGGACCGCCGAGGTCGGCGCGCTCTTGGTGCTCGACGAGGTGCAGAGCCTGAGGAGTTCCTTCCACGGCGTCCACGGCGAGCTCGGGCTCGCCCCGGACCTCGTGGTCCTCGGCAAGGTGATCGGCGGCGGGTTCCCGGTCGGCGCGGTCGCCGGGCGCGAAGACCTTCTCGCCTTCACCGACCCCCGCCACCCGAGCGCGATCGCGCACTCCGGGACGTTCAACGGCAACGTGATCACGATGTCGGCCGGCGCGGTGTGCCTCCGCCTCCTAGACGAGGGTACCATCGAGCGTCTCGACATGCGGGCCGCGGCGCTGTCGGCTGCGATCGAAACTGAGGCGGCGAAAGCCGGTGTCCGTGCGGTGGTCAGCCGTGCCGGCTCGATCATGCAGGTGCACTTCCGCAGTGCGCGTCCGGCTGTTGCCGTCGACCCCGGAACACAAGAGAGCCGGATGCTCGCGATGCTGCATCTCGCCCTCCTGCTCGAGTGCGTGTACGCCGCGCCGCGCGGGATGCTGAACCTGTCGACGGTCGCGAGCGAGGAGATCCTCGCCGACGTCGGGTCTGCGTACGGGCGCGCCTTCGCGCGGGTGCGCCAGCTCGTCGCAGGACCGTTCGGTCCCGTGGTGGCCGAGGTCGCCGGGTGACCGCCGCCTCCGCGGCCGAAGACGCCACGCGCAACAACCTGCTCGCAGCCGACCTCTTCGGCCGGCCGACGGTCTTCGTCCGGGGCGAAGGAGTGGAGCTCGTCGACGAGGACGGGCGGCGGTACCTCGATGCCGCGGCCGGAGTCGGAGTCGCCTGTCTCGGCTACGGCGTGACCGAGGTCGCCGATGCGATCCGCGCGCAGGCGGAGCAGCTTCCCTACGTACACGCGCTCCGCTTCGGGTCGCTTCCGTCCCGGGAACTCGCGAGCCTCGTCGCGTCGGTGACTCCGGGGGACCTCGACCACGTCTTCTTCGTCTCGGGGGGATCGGAAGCCAACGAGAGCGCGTTCAAGTTCGCACGTCAGTACTGGTTGGAGCGCGGAGAGCCGGAGCGATGGCGAGTGATCGGGCGATGGCCGAGCTTCCACGGCAACTCGCTCGCAACGCTCGCCGCGGGCTGGCACGCCATCCGCAGGAAGCGCCACGCGCCGCTCCTGCTGCCCTTTCCCCACGTCGAGACGCCGAACACCTACCGCGGCTGCGGGCATTGCTTCCACGCAGGCGGCTGCACGCTCGAGTGCGCCGAGGAGCTCGAGCGGCGCATCCTCGAAGTCGGGCCCGAGTCGGTCGCAGCCTTCATCGCCGAGCCGGTGGTCGCTGCCGCGGCGGGCGCGCTCGTGCCGCCCGACGGCTACTTTCGTGCCGTCAGGGAGATCTGCGACCGCTACGGGGTGCTCATGATCGCCGACGAGGTGATCACCGGGTTCGGCCGTCTCGGCAGCTGGTTCGGCGTCGAGCGCTTCGACGTCCAACCCGATCTGCTGGTCTTCGCAAAGGGCATCTCCGCCGGCTACTCGCCGCTCGGCGGCTTCGCGGTGCGCGGCGAGCTGCTTGAGCCGTTCGTCCGGGGATCGGGCCGCTTCGAGCACAACTTCACCTTCGCCGGCCACCCGGTCGCCACCGCCGCCGGAGTCGCGGTGGTGAAGATCCTTCTCCGGGACCGGCTGGTGGAACGCGTGGCCGAGCACGAGGCGGCGTTCTTCGACGCGCTGGGGGCCAGCGTCGCCGACATCGGCATCGTCGGCGATGTGCGGGGTGCCGGGTTCCTCGCCGGAGTCGAACTCGTCGCCGACCGGGCGACCAAGCGCCCGTTCCCCGCGCGTGCGGCAACGGCAGCAGTGGCGGCCCGCTACGCGATGGACGAAGGGGTCCTCGTCTACCCGTGCTCCGGCGGTGTGGGGGGGGAAGAGGGCGACTACCTGCTCCTCATGCCCCCGTTCGTCTCGACGCGCGAGGAGCTCGGCGAGATGGCCGCGCGCCTCGGGCGATCGCTCGACCGGCTCGACAAGGATCTGCACAGGTAGAGAGGGGGGCGACGCATGGAGCATCTGGGGCACGACCGGGCGCCGAGCCACGACTGGCGGGCGATCCAGATCACCGAGCTGGTGCCGGACAAGTCGAGCGCTCGCGGTTCGCTCGTCGAGGTGGACGTCCCAGCCGAGGTCCGCCACCCGACCGCGCGGTCCACCAAGTGCCAGACGATCTACTACTGCGAGCACGGTGCCCTGTCCTTCGAGGTCGAAGGCAGGGCGTTCGAGGTGGGGCCGGGCGACGTCGTCGTCATCGAGCCCGGGGAGTGGTATTCGTACGAGAACCGGGGAGACCGCGAAGTCCGGCTTCTCAGCTTCAACGTACCGCCATACGACTCCGGCGCGACCGAGGTCCGTGAAGAGGCGGCGTCATGACCGACGGGGCGCCGCTTCGAGTCCTCGTGACGGGCGCCGGCCAAGGGATCGGCAGAGCCGTGGCTGCGGACTTCGCCGCATCGGGGGCCGCGATCGGGATCATCGGGCGCGACGCCGGCAAGCTCGCCGCGCTGGGCGCGGAGCTCGAGCCTGCCCACGTCGTCCCCAGGGCCGCCGACGTCTCGGACCGCGAGGCGCTCACGGCGGCGGTCGGGGACATCGCCGCCGAGCTCGGCGGTCTCGACGTGCTGGTCAACAACGCCGGCATCGCGCACTGGGTGCGGATCGACACCCCGCTCGAGGAGGCGGAACGTCTATGGGCGGAGGTCCTCGCTACGAACCTCACGGGGGCGTTCCTCGCCTCCCTCGCCTGCATCCCGCACCTCCGGCGCCCTGGTGGCAGGATCGTGAACGTGAGCTCGGTGACCGCGTTCCTGGGGGGCCACGGCGGCTCCCTCGCCTACGCC
Organism: Actinomycetes bacterium; assembly: GCA_021800645.1. The sequence goes on along the minus strand of JAJYYT010000145.1, from coordinate 2,572 downwards.
GCATCGAAGGCTGGTGTCCACGGTCTCGCGTACGCGCTCGTCCGCGAGCTGTCACCGCTCGGCATCACGGTGAACACCGTGGCGCCCGGCTTCATCGACACCGCGTTCAACGCCGACTTCTCCGCCGAGCGCCGGGCCGAGATCATCGGCGAGACCCCGTTGGCCCGGACGGGGAGCGTCGACGATGTCGTCGCGGCGGTCCGGTACCTGGCCTCGCCGGGGGCATCGTTCGTGACCGGCGAGATCCTCCACGTCAACGGCGGACGGTTGTTCGGCCGGTGAGGGCGGCGACTGCGCGGACGTGAGCGGCGCGACAATGATCCGATGAGCGGTTCGAGGCCCGATCGCGGGCCGACCATCGTCGACGTCGCTCGCGCGGCGAACGTCTCGGTCTCGACGGTCTCGCGCGTCGTGCGCAAGCACGCCGACGTGAAGGACGACACCCGCGCCCGAGTGCAGGAGGCCATCGAGGCCCTCGGCTACCAGCCCTCGCCCATTGCCCGTGCGCTCGTCTCCGGCCGCTCCCGGCTCATCGCGCTCTTGGTGAGCGACATCGTCAATCCGTTCTATCCGCAGCTGACCCGCAGCGTCGAGCAAGAGGCCAAGCGTGACGGCTATACGGTCGTGGTCTGCAACACCGACGACCACGCCCCCGAGACCCGCCGCTGCCTCGGGCGCCTCCTCACCCAAGGCCTCGACGGCGTCATCCACGCATCGGTCTCCGAGGACGAAGAGGTCGTCCACGAGCTCCTGCCGGATTGGAGGCGGGTGGTCTTCACGAACCGGCCGCCCCAGGACCTCGACGCGAGCTACGTCGTCTCGGACAACGCCGGCGGCGCAGAGGACCTGGTGCGGTACCTGCTCGGCAAGGGGCACCGACGAATCGGCTTTATTGCCGGACCGAGCTTTGCGAGCAACGCGGTCGCTCGTATCGAAGGGTTCCGCCGGGTGATGGCGGCAGCCGGTGAGCCCGATCCGTTGATCGCCCATGGCGATTTCTCGAGTGCCCACGGCGGCAAGGCCGCGCTCGACTGGTGCGACAGCCCGGATCCCCCGACGGCGCTCATCGCCGTCAACGACTCGGTCGCCCTCGGCGCGCTTGAGGCGCTGACGGACCGGGGGCTGAAGGTGCCCGACGACGTCGCGCTCGCCGGCTTCGACGGCGTGCAGCTCGCGGCGTCACCGATCGTGAACCTGACGACGGTGGACCAGCACATCGATCGCATGGGAAGGCGGGCCGTTCGGGTGCTCCTCGGCCAGCTCGACCGCAAGCGCGCACGGCCCGCGCACCAGGTCCTGCCCACTCAGCTCCTCGTGCGTGGCAGCACCGAGGCGACGTTTCGCCCACCGCTCCAGGAGCCCCTCCCGCTCACCCCACCTCCGGCGCCCGCACGAGCACGACCAGTGCGGCCCCAAGGAGCCCCAGCCCTGCGGCGATGACGAACGACAGGCCGTAGAAGAACGGCTGGGAGAGGAGACAGCCCGGGCAGCGGGCGACGATGAGGATGATCGTGCCGACTTGCGCGCCGACGCCGCCCATGACGAGGCGCAAGAGCACGTTGATCGACTTCCCGACGCCCGTCTTTCCCTCGTTCATCCTCCGTGGATCCCCTGGAAAGGCGAGCCAAGCGGCTGCCGATGCGCCGGGTGAGGATCGACGCCAGTATGACTGACCTTTCCCACGCCGACAGCCTCCACGACGACAATGCGAGCGACGACCTGCATCGGCAGCGCCACGCCTGTAGGGTCCATTCACTCGGTCAACACCCTGAACAGGACTTTCACGGAATACCAAGTGGGGGTTACGACCATCGGTGAGATGGGACGGTTGCCGCCTACTCGGGCCGCCTACCTGTGGTATTACCGCGCCGCTTGTCTCCAGAGAATCCGCAGGTCAACCAGTACCTCGACTATTTGGACCCAACGCCGTTCCTCTCAGCGTCGGCATGGTGAGAGTATGACTACTCTCAGATCGACAACGTGGGATACTCGCCACCGGAGCAGGAAATGGCAACCAAGCGCACGACCCAACGCCTCGACCGCTACGAGCGCCGCTACCGAGCGCTGGCGAACGAGCTCGCCAACATCGGCTACATCACCCAGGGCAGCCTGGCGCCGCGCTTCACCCGGTGCGGCAAGCCGACCTGCGCCTGCCGAGCCGATCCGCCCAAGCTCCACGGCCCCTACTGGCACTGGAGCACGAAGGTGGACGGCAAGACCGTCAACCGGCGCCTGGACGCCCGGGAGGCCGAGCTCTACACCGGCTGGATCGAGAACGACCGACGGGTCCGCCAGCTCCTCGCCGAGATGCGAGCGGTGGCGGCTGAAGCGACTGCCCTGCTGCTCGAGGAGCAGACGGCGTAGGCCGTCGAGGGTTTAACTACAAGCTAAGGCCGAGGCGCCGAGCTGCTCTGCGGAGGGCTACCGCATCGTGTGGTTCCGTTCGTCGGTGAAACGGGTGAACGACGCTGTCTCGAGGAACGACCGCATCGAGAAGGCACGCGCCGGCCTCCAAGAGCTCGCCGACTCGCTCTCTGGCCCCCGGTGCCAACTGAAGAGCCGCCAGGCAGTC
>JAJYYT010000144.1 GCA_021800645.1 Actinomycetes bacterium | reverse complement strand
CCAGGGCGGCGCCCCACCGGCCGGGACTTCCCGGGCGGCGCCGCCGGGCAAGGCTCGAGCGTGCACCGGGAAGAACCTATCCGGCAGGTGCTCGTCCTGCCGGGCAGGAGCGCCACTCGGCGCGCGGCACGGAGAGCTGTGCGATCGCGGACAGCGTCTTGGAACCATGCGCCGATCGGCGGGCGCGATATCGTCACCCGGGGCAGCAGTTCGAGAGGCGGTTGGAGGCAGGGTGCCAAGAGACGCCGTGACGCTGCGAGAAGTGGCGCAAGCCGCTGGCGTGCATCCGGGCACGGCGTCGCGTGCGCTGAACGACGAGACCAGGTCGCTCGTCCGCATGGAGACCGTCGAGCGGGTGCTCGAGGTCGCGAACCGGCTCGGCTACAAGCCGAACCTCCTTGCACGCAGCTTCAAGACGCGACGCACGCATTCGGTGGGGATCGTCATCCCTGACATCAACAACCCGCTCTTCCCTCCGATGGTGCGCGGCGTGGAGGACCGGCTGTTCCAAGACGGGTACGTCGCGCTGCTCGCCAACACCGAGAGCGACCCGGACCGCCAGCGCCGCATCTTCGAGGGCATGGTCGACCGTCGGGTCGACGGGCTCGTCCTTGCCACGGCCCGAAGGCACGACATGGGCATCGCGGAGCTCGACGAGGAAGGGATCCCCGTCGTGCTCGTGAACCGGGTCGTCGAGGACCGAGCGTTCTCATCGGTCTCGGTTGACGACGCGGCCGGCATCGGCATGGTCGTCGACCATCTGCGGAGCCTGGGTCACGTGCGGATCGCCCACGTCGCGGGTCCCCAGGAGATCTCGACCGGGTACGCGCGCTACGGCGGGTTCGTCTCGGCGATGGCGGCGAGCGGCGTCGCGGCCGACGCCCGGTGGGTGCGCTTCTCGGAGAGCTTCTCCATCGCCGAGGGAGAGCTCGGCGCACGCGAGCTGCTCAGGATGCACGACCGTCCCTCTGCGATCGTCGCCGGCAACGACATGCTCGCGCTCGGCTGCTACTCCGCGGTGGAGCGCGCCGGTCTCGCGTGCCCGGCGGATGTCTCGATCGTGGGGTACAACGACATGCCGTTCATCGACCGCGTGAGCCCGCCGCTCACCACCGTGCGGATCCCGCACTACGAGCTCGGCGTCCGAGCTGCTGAGCTCCTGCTCCGTCGCCTGCGTGATCCGGAAAGCCCCGTCGAGGTGGTGAGCCTCGCGCCGCGCCTCGTCGTGCGCGGGTCCACCGCCCCTGCGCAGGCGCGCAGGGAAGCGACCTGACGCCTCACCTCTCGACCCTGCGACCCCTGGAGCCTCCGCGTGCCTCGCCGGCTGGCTCGGACAGAACGGCGCGTCTTGTGGTCAGGAAGCCGGCTGGGCCGCCCTTTCGGCTGAGCCGGTCGCCGAGCGCGGGGAGCCGCCGAGGAAGAGCGCGCCGATCTCGGGGTTCTCGAGCACGTCACGCCCGCTGCCTGTCAGCCGAACCTGCCCGTTCTCCAGGACGACGCCGTGCGTGGAGAGCCGGAGCCCCGCTCGCGCGTTCTGCTCGACGAGCAGGATCGTGCGGCCGCTGCGGTGGAGAGTCCGCACGGTCTCGAACACGGTTCTACGGGTGCGCGGGTCGAGGCCCATCGACGGCTCGTCGAGCACGACGAGCGCGGGATCCAGCATGAGGCAGCGGGCGAACTCGACGAGACGCTGCTGGCCACCCGAGAGGCTGCCCGCCTTGTGCTTCGCACGCTCGGCGACCACGGGGATCGTCTCGGCGATCTGCTCGTAGCGCTTCCTCACCAGCGCACGATCCTTCAAGATGAAGCCGCCGAGCTCGACGTTCTCGCGGACCGTCATCTCGCGAAAGAGACTGTGGTTCTGGGGCACCTGGACGATCCCGAGCTCGAGACGCCGGCGGGGCGAGGCCTTGCCGAGCGGCTCGCCGCGGAACACGACGTCGCCGGCTCGGCACTTGACGATGCCGCTCACCGTGCCGAGCAGCGTCGACTTCCCGGCGCCGTTGGGCCCCACCACGCAGGTCAGGCCGCCCTCGGGAACGTCGAAGGTCACCTGGTGCAGGATGTCGGCACCGCCGTACCCCGCGCAGACGCCGCGGAAGGCGAGGAGCGGAGCCGGTGCGACAGGTCGGTCCGCGCCGTTGCGAGGAGGTGCGGGCACGGTCTCAGGCCCTCGATCCGCCGTCGACCGCGCCGAGCCGGGTCTCGGCTCCGCCTTCGGGCTCGGGCTCCGGCTCGAAGAGCTCGTCGTCGGAGCCCCCGAGGTACGCGTCGAGCACGCGTGGGTCCCCGCGGACCATGTCTGGGCTCCCAGACACGATGGCAGCCCCCTGGTGCATCACCGTGACGGTGTCGCACAAGCCCATGACGAACTCCATGTTGTGCTCGACGACGAGGAAGGTCTTTCCCGCACCGGCGTCGTTCAGGGTGCGAATGCGGGCGGCGATGAGGTTGATGAGGGTCGGGTTCACCCCGCCCGCAGGCTCGTCGAGCAGGATGATCTGCGGGTCTGCGACGAGCACGTACGCAAGCTCGAGGAGCTTGCGCTGCCCGAAGGAGAGGTTGCCCGCGGGGAGGCGTGCGAGGCGCTCGAGCCCGACGAACTGGAGCAGCTCGCCGGCGCGGGCCCGTTCTTTGGGCGACGACTGGCCCTTGACGACGCTGCGGAGCCATCCCTCCTGGCGCTGGGTCGCGACGAGCATGTTCTCGAGCACGCTCAGACGGTCGAAGATCCGCGCCTGCTGGAAGGTCCTGCCCAATCCGAGGCCGAACACCCTGGCCGGAGAGGCGCCCGTGATGTCTGCGCCCCTCAGCCGCACGCTCCCGCGATCGGGGCGCACGTACCCGGTGATCACGTTGAACAGCGTCGTCTTGCCCGAGCCGTTCGGGCCGATCAGCCCCGCGACCTCGCCCTCCTCGACGCTGAGCGAGCAGTCGTCGAGCGCGATCAGCCCGCCGAACGCCTTCGAGACGCCTTGCACCTCGAGAAGCGCCATCAGCGCTCCTGAGCCCGGGCGCTCGACGCAGCGCGCTCGAGGACCGGCACCCCAGGCGGCCCCGTGGCACCGGCGGATCGGGCCACCGTCTCGACGCGTCGTTGGAGGCGCCGATCCTGCCAGTCCCGGTAGGCACCAGACACGGTGGGGATGACTCCACGGGGGAGCAATGCGATGACCGCGAGGAACAGCACGCCGTAGGCGATCAAGTAGAGATTGTCCGCAGAGTACTGGATGGTGAAGTACTGCTGGAGCGACTCCAGCAGGGCTGCGCCGAGCAGCGGACCGGTGATCGTGCCAAAGCCGCCGAGGAAGCACATGATCGCGACCGACAGGTCGAACAGCGCTGTGAAGGCGAACTGGGGGTGGATCTCGCCGAGGAAGTACGCCCACACCGCCCCTGCCATGCCGACGGAGAACGCCGAGAGGACGAAAGCGGTGAGCTTTACTCGCGTGGTCTTCACCCCGAGGCCGGCGGCCCGGTCCTCGTCGTCCCTGATGGCGAGCAGCTGAAGGCCGAACCGGGAACGCCGCACGGCGACGGACAGCCCCAACGCGACGACGAGCACGGCGACGGCGACGTAGTAGAAGCGCTGGTTGAACCCCGTGGCTGTCCATGGGGGTGTGGGGAGGGAGACCCCGGCCGAGCCCTGGGTGAACGACGAGAGGTTGTACGCGAGAAGCTGGAAGACGAAGAACGCCGCGATCGTCATCACGACGAAGGTGTGGCGTCGGGTGCGCAACGCGACGAGGCCGAACGGCACTGCGATCGCCATCGCGACGGCGCCGGCGACCGGCACGAGCCAGAAGATGCCCATGCCGCCTGCCAGGTTCAGGTGGACGGCGAGCAGCGCGAGGGTGTAGGCGCCGCTGCCGAAGAAGACCGCGTGCCCGATGCTGATGTAGCCCGAATACCCCGAGAAGGTGTTCCAGGCGGTCGCCGCCGCCATGAAGATGACCGAGAAGAAGGCGATCGACGTCACCGCGGGTGTCGGGAAGACGACCGGGAACGCGAGCACCACGAGCGCCATCGCCAACCAGGTGCAGACCTTCGCCCAGGGCACGCCGCGCGCAGGTTGTCCCGGCCCCTCGGGCGTCGCTCCCGACGGCGCTGTGCCGGTCAGGGCGGCACTTCCGCCGAGCAGGCCGCCGTTCACCGCGCCAGGTCCTTCTGCTCGCTCATCGCGGCGTCACTGCGCCCTTGCCGCGACCTTGCCGAACAGACCCTGTGGCCGGACGGACAGCACCACGAGCAGCGCCAGGAAGTAGATGACCGGCGACCAGACGGGTGACCAGACGACGGCTACGACGTCCTCGATCACCAGCATCGCCAAGGCGGCGCCCATCGCGCCCCCCATGCTCCCGAGCCCGCCGAGGACGACGATCGCGAGCAGGCGCGAGATCAGGTCCAAGCTGCTGTTCGCGTTGAAGCCGTTCGTCACGCCGAAGACCATGCCGCCCGCTGCCGTCGCCGCGACGCCGATACCGAAGGTGATCGTCGACACCCGCTTGACGTTGACCCCGATCAGCGAGGCCGCGGTCCGGTCCTGCAGCGCCGCTCGCAGGCTTGCCCCGAAGCGGGTTCGGTACATCAGGGCGAACAGTGCCGCCAAGAGCACGACCGCCAAGGCGAAGCCGTAGACATAGATGTCGGGCAGGTAGAAGCCGAAGACGTGCCACGTGCTCGTCGAGTACGAGGGTCGGATCTGCACGAATGTCGTCCCGAAGACGATGTCGAGGATACCCTCGATGACGAGCGAGATCGCGTACGTCACCAGGATGGACATCGAGACGCGGTCTCGGTCTCCGAGACGGCGCAGGAAGGCCCACTCCGCGCCGACACCCACGAAGAAGAGGGCGGGGACCGTGATAAGGAGCCCGAGGAACGGGTCGATCCCCAGGTGCGCCCAGAGCGCGTAGCTGAGGTAGGACCCGAGCACCACGAAGATGCCCTGGGCGATGTTGATGATCTCGAGCATGCCGAAGATGAGGGTGAGGCCGGCGGCCATGAGCGCGTACAGCCCGCCGGTCAGCACCCCGTCGATCAACGCTTCGACGAGCAGCGTGCCCATCCCGATCCGTCCTTCAGTTCCTTCGCCCCTTCGTCGCCGGGCACCCGCCGGCCCCCCGGCTACCGCTGGCGGCCAGGGGAGCCGAACGGGTGGCTTGCAGGCTGCGTCAACTGCTCCACGGGGGCTTCGGGTACAAGGGGCGCACGGAGCCCACGGCGTTCGTAGGCAGCACCTGGACCAGTGTCGGCTTGCCATGCACCAGTTGCCACTGGAAGCAGAAGACCAGCCCGTCGACGTTCTCCCCGAGAGCGTTGAACTTCACGGGACCTTGCACCGACGTCATGGTCTTGCCGCTGTGCAGGTACTGGATGATCTTCTTGTTTGTGAGGCTGTGCGTCGCGTCCACGGCCTGCGTAAGGACCTCACCGACCGAGTACGCCTCCGCGGTTGTCGCGGTGACGTCCGTCGCGGTGCCGCCGTACGTCTTGATGTACTCCTTCACCATCGCCTCGCTGAGGGGGTTCTTGATCCCCGGGTACCAGCCGTTCGGGTTCATGATCCCGATGGCGTTCTTTGTGCCGACGGCTTTCAGGAACGTCGCGCCTTCGTCTGGACCGGAGGTGAAGATCAGGGCCTTCGGGTTGTAATGAGCCGTCTCGAAGGCGCTCATGAAGGCGGAGACGGTCGGGACGTCGACCGACCCGACGAGGGCGATCTGCGCCTTGCTCGCGGCCATCGCGTCGGCGATCGGCGTGAAGTCGGTCGTCTCTGTCGGGAACACCTTTGTGTAGACGGTCTTCACGCCGGCCTTCTCGAGGATCGTCCGTGCGA